>NZ_DASRXF010000048.1:0-46656 GCF_035654295.1 Noviherbaspirillum sp.
CACACCTGGCCTTCCATGTCTTTGGGAGAAATGGTTTTCTCGGGTGCGTGCAGTTGCGTGAGCGAGAACGACGGCGCCGGTTTGCCGATGAACGGCGACGGGATCTCGCGTGGATTCAGGCGCAGCCCGATGCCGAGGAAAATCAGCAGGCCGACGAATATACCCAGCGGTAACAGGAATCTTTTCATGGTGCTTATGCGTTGATCGGTTTGATGCCGGCGATTTCCTGCGCGGCTTCCTTGCGCTGGCGCGCGGCAACACGATACCGGCGATCGCTTGCAGCGAGCATGCCGCCGAATGCCATGATGATGCAGCCGCCCCAGATCCAGCCTACGAAAGGCTTGTGCTGTACGCGTACGATCCATGCGCCGCCCTGCGTTGCTTCGCCGAGTGACACATAGAGATCGCGGGTGAAGCCGCGGTCGATGCCGGCTTCGGTCATCGGCATCTGCTGCACGGTATACAGGCGCTTCTCCGGATGCAGCGTGGTGATCTTCTTGCCGTTCTGCATCACGTCGAACGTGCCGCGCGCGGCGACATAGTTCGGGCCCTTGTATTCCTCGAGGTCGACGAAGTGGAAGGTGTAGTCATTCACGCCGGCAGTATCGCCGACGCGCATGTTGACATCCTTCTGGTCATCGAAGCCGTTGACCATGGTGACACCGACCACGAAGATACCGATGCCGAGGTGGGCAATCAGCATCGCCCAGTAGCTGCGCGGCTCGCGCGACAGGCGCTTGCGCAGCGGCATGGCGGCCGGTGCGTGGCGTGCACGCTCGACCACGTGGGCAATCGACGCAAACAGAATCCAGACGGCAAACGTCAGCCCGGCAGCAACCATCGGCGATGCGGCGAGCACGAACGCGATTGCCAGTGCCACGCCGACGGCGGCGAGTGCCACCCAGCGCAGGCGGCGCAGCAGTTCCGGAAGCGAGGCTTCCTTCCAGCGCACGAACGGGCCGACCGCGAGCAGCACCAGCACCGGAATCATCAGCGGCACGAATACCGCTTCGAAGTACGGCGGGCCGACCGAAATCTTGCCGAGGCCGAGTGCATCGAGGAACAGCGGATACAGAGTGCCGAGCAGCACGGTGCCGGAAGCCACGAGCAGCAGGACGTTGTTCACCAGCAGCATCGACTCACGCGACACCAGGGCGAAACGGCCACCCAGGCCGACCGACGGCGCGCGCCATGCATACAGCAGCAGCGAACCGCCAATAACGATGGCGAGGAAGATCAGGATGAACAGGCCGCGCTCCGGATCGGTGGCAAATGCATGCACCGAGGTCAGCACGCCGGAACGAACCAGGAAGGTGCCGAGCAGCGACAGCGAGAAGGCGACGATTGCCAGCAGCACGGTCCAGTTCTTGAAGCTGCCGCGCTTTTCCGTCACGGCCAGCGAGTGGATCAGCGCGGTGCCGACCAGCCACGGCATGAAGGAAGCGTTTTCCACCGGGTCCCAGAACCACCAGCCGCCCCAGCCCAGCTCGTAATAGGCCCAGAAGCTGCCCATGAAAATGCCGAGCGTCAGGAACATCCAGGCCACCGAGGTCCAGGGGCGCGACCAGCGCGCCCAAGCGGCGTCGAGCTGGCCGCCCATGAGCGCGGCGATCGCGAACGCGAATGCCACCGAGAAGCCGACATAGCCCATGTAGAGCAGCGGCGGGTGGATGATCATGCCGAAGTCCTGCAGCAGCGGGTTGAGGTCGCGGCCGTCGGGCGCGCCCGGCAGCAGGCGGTCGAACGGGTTGGAGGTGAACAGCAGGAAAGCCAGGAAACCGACGCCGACCAAGCCCATCACGCCGAGCACGCGGGCCACGGTTTCCTCCGGCAGCTGACGGCTGAACAGGGCGACTGCGAAGCCCCACATTACCAGCATCCAGATCCACAGCAGCAGCGAACCTTCGTGGCCGCCCCAGGCGCCCGCGACGCGGTAATACACCGGCAGCGAGGAGTTGGAGTTGGAGGCGACATAGGTCACCGTGAAGTCATTGGTGACGAAGGCATAAACCAGGCAGGCGAAGGCCACCGTGATGAGCAGGAATTGCGCACCCGCGGCGGGACGGGCCAGCGCCATCCAGCGCTGGTTGCCGTTGAAAGAGCCGGCGATGGGCAGGATACCCTGCACCAGGGTCACCGCCAGCGCCAGCATGCAGGCGAAATTGCCAAGTTCCGGGATCATTTATTTCACTTCCTTTGCGTCGGCTGCGACAGGGACGGCCGGAGCGGCGGCGGGGGCCGCGGCCTGTTCGCCCGCCTTCTGTTTGGCGGCATCCTCATGCGCTTTCTTGACCGCGTAGGCTGCTTCGGAGGGCATGTAGTTTTCGTCGTGCTTGGCGAGCACTTCGTCGGCGACGAAATGGCCGTCCTGGCCGAGCTTGCCCTGCGCCACGACGCCCTTGCCTTCCTTGAACAGGTCGGGAAGGATGCCCTTGTAGGTGACCGGGATTTTCTGCGCGGTATCGGTGACGACGAAGCCGACGGTCACGCCGTCGGACTGGCGCTTGACGCTGCCCTCCTCCACCATGCCGCCGATGCGGAAGCTGCGGCCCTTGGGCGCTTCGCCCGAGAAGACTTGCGTGGGCGTGAAGAAAAACACCATGTTCTGCTGGAATGCGGAAAGGACCAGCCACGCTGCCAGTCCCAGTGTGCCAAGCCCTGCCGTGATCAGGATCAGGCGCTTATGCCTCGTTTTCATTGCTTTCCCTCCGGTTGCTGCGTATCCAGCGTCGATGCTGTTTCATGACGGTATTGCGGCGCATGCGCACGGCAATCACTTCTCCTGCGATCAGGACGACCGTCATCAGGACGGAGCCCCACACATAGAGCGCATACCCGCCCATGGCGAAGAAGTCGCTCCAGCTATTCCAGTTCATGCGTTTTTCTCCACGTATTCCTTGACCCAATCCGCGTGCCGCTCGCGCTCGAGCATGATGCAGCGCACGCGCGCCAGTGCCACCGCGACGGTATAGGCCCAGGACGCCAGCGCCATGATGAGCATGCCCAGCAGCATGACCATGGCCATGCTCGGCGCCTTGGTCAGGCTGACCGACGAGCCCTGGTGCAGGGTGTTCCACCACTGCACCGAAAAGTAGATGATCGGAATGTTCACCACGCCGACCAGCGCCAGCACGGCGCCCGCCTTGTCGGCACGGCGCGGGTCGTCGATGGCGGCCTGCAGTGCCATGAAGCCGACGTAGAGGAACAGCAGGATCAGTTCGGAGGTCAGGCGTGCGTCCCACACCCACCAGGTGCCCCAGGTGGGCTTGCCCCAGAGCGCGCCGGTCCACAGCGCGATGAACGTGAACATCGCGCCCGTGGGCGCCAGCGCCGTTGCCATCATCGAGGACAGGCGGGTGTTCAGTGTCAGTCCGACAAAGGACCAGAATGCCATCACGAGATAGATGAACATCGACATCCAGGCCGCCGGCACGTGCAGGAAGATGATCCGGTAGGACTCGCCCTGCTGGTGGTCGGTCGGCGCCACGGCGAAGCCGATGTACAGGCCGACAACCGTGAGGATCACGGCCGCGGTCGCAAACCAGGGAATCATTTTTCCCGCAATCGGGAAAAACGTCTGCGGCGATGCATACTTGAAAATGCCGGAGCCGCTGGAGTCGGCGCGGCGGGCCAGAGTTTGGTTGATTGTGGACACTAAGGCAATGCTCCAAGAAAAATATCGATGTCAGCCGAACCCTGTATCAGGCCTGGAACCGCGCTGACATGTTTCCCGGTTTCGAGAATTTCGCCGACAGCATAGCGCTGTCTGCCTTCGGATTCCACCGCTTCCGCCCTTTCTGGCCCGGTTTTGGCGGGAATTTGGCTGCAGATGCTCGCCGGGAACGCGCGCGCACTATCAAAGCAATCGGTGTGCCACTGGATTTCCGCAAGCACTTGTTTCGCTGGGACAGTGGCGCGAATAAACAGTTGCGGATGGTGCATGCTCATTCAACCGCAATGCGCAGGCCGGCCGCCGTTGCCCAGGGCGCCAGCGCCGCCGCGCCGGCAAGCGCGCCGCCGAGCAGCATCAGGTGGGCGGCGGCGCCCACGCCCGAGACTTCCGCGCCGACGGAACCTGCGCCGAAAATCAACACCGGGATGTACAGCGGCAAAACCAGCAGCGAGACCAGCACGCCCCCGCCCCGCACGCCGAGCGTGAGCGCCGCGCCGATGGAACCGACGAGGCTGAGCACGGGCGTGCCGAGCAGCAGGCTGACGAACAGCACCGCGACCGACGACGACGGCAGGTCGAACTGCACTGCCAGCACCGGCGCCAGCAGCACCAGCGGCAGGCCGGAAACGATCCAGTGCGCGATCACCTTGCCGATGACGATGATGGTCAGCGGCTCGGACGATAGCACCATCTGCTCCAGCGTGCCGTCCGCGTAATCGAGCGCGAACAGCCGACCCAGCGCCAGCATCGACGCCAGCAAGGCCGCGACCCAGAGGATGCCGGGCGCCATGGTGCGCAGCAGTTGCGGCTCCGGCCCCACGCCGAGCGGGAACAGGCTGGCCACGATGATGAAAAAAAATAAAGTCGTGAGCACGTCCGAGCGGCGGCGGAAGGCCAGCAGCAGGTCGCGCCGGATCACGCACATCAGCGCGCTCAGCATACCCGCCCCGCGTTCATGTCCAGGCGCAGGGCGCGCTTTGCAGAAAGGTCGATTTCCTGGTGGGTGGTGTAGATCACCATGCCGCCGCCCGCGAGATGCTTGCCAATCGTGCCGCACAGAGCGGACACGGCACTCTTGTCGAGAGCGGTGAAAGGTTCGTCGAGGATCCATAGCGGCATGCCCAAGCCCAGCGACAGGCGCGCCAGCGCCACGCGCTTGCGCTGGCCCTGCGACAGGGCGCGCGTAGGCAGGTCGGCGGCGCGGCCGAGGCCGAGCTGCTGCAAGGCGTCGTGCGCCTCGTCTTCGCCCACCGGCCTGCCAGCCAGCGTTGTCGAGATGACCAGATTTTCCCACGCCAGCAAGTCGTCCTTCACGCCGTTCGCATGGCCGATGTAGATCAGCTTGCTGCAGAACTCCTCGCGCAGGCTGCGGATATTGCGGCCCTGCCAATGAATCTCGCCCTCCGCCGGCTCGGCCAAGCCGCACAGCATGCGCAAGAGGCTGGTCTTGCCGCTGCCGTTGGTGCCGGACACCCACAGGGCGTCGCCGGGCTGGACATCGAAACTGAGGTCGGCAAAGAGCTGCAGGTCGCCGCGGATGCAGGTAAGCCGGTGGGCCTGCAGGCTCATGCGCGGCCTTTCGCGGGCCGCAGGGCTCGAAGTGTGGAGAGGTGCATGGATGCTAATTGGTCAAGGTTCTGCCGGGTCACGAAATCATCCCGGCGAAAGCCGGGATCCAGCGTCGTGGTCAGACGCCGGCAAAGTCGCTGGACCCCGGCGTTCGCCGGGATGACATTGATCGACCTTGTGTGAACGGCTTGGAATTATATGCCGAGATTGAAAAGCACCCGTGCCGCCCCTTCAGGCAGTGAGCAGCGCCCCAAGACGTTCGTGGTCGAGGATCTTGATACGGCGGCCCATCACGTTGATCAGGCCGTCCGACGAGAAGTCATGCAACAGGCGCGACAGGGTCTCGGGCGTGAGGCTCAGGCGCGATGCGATCAGGGTCTTGCTGGCGATGAGTTCGACCGTATCGCCGGCCTGGTACTGGTTCTGCCGCAGCAGGTAGCCGGCCAGGCGCTGCTTGGCGGTCTGCAGCGAATAGCTTTCGATGTCGCGCGTGAGCGTGTAGAGCTGGCGGCCGACGCAGACCATGAGTTCCTGTGCGAAACCGAAATTGTCCTTGGCGACTTCGAGCACTTTCTCGCGCGTGGTATGGAGCAGCATCGAATCGGTCGTGGTCTTGACGAACGCGAGGTGCTCGCGGTCCAGCAGCATCTCGCCCAGGCCGAAGCACTTGTTCTGGCCGAGGATGGCCAGCGTCTTTTCGCTGCCATCCTTGCGGTCGAAGCCGATCTTCACCTGCCCGTACACCACCACATAGACACCCTTGGGCGCATCGCCCTGGTTGACCACGCAGGTATTGGTCGTCGCGCGGATCGGCTGGGTCGCCGTCGTCAGTTCCTCGAGCTGGCGCTCGTCGAGCATGCGGAACAGCGTTGTATTGGCAAGAATGCGTTTCAGGTTTTGCATGGAATCATCTCGCGGCGATCGAGCACGTTCTAGTGTCATTCTCGGACCTGCGTTATCTGGGCAGCCCTCAAGGCTTGCGTCTTATCAAGGTGAAGGCAAGCATAGCGATCCCCCTCGTATTTTTAATGATCTAGATCAATTTTCTCCAAATGCGCCCGGGCTAGCCTGCCTGCGGTGCGTATTTCCTTGCAGCATCGAGGCCCCGGCTGTCAATGGCTCAATGGCGGCGAGCTCGGAAAACCCTATCCTGGATCAAGGAATCTGGAAGTCGCATGCGAAAAAATGCATCGGACACGGAGAGCGGAGTTCTATACATGGAATCGATTTGCGCCTATCTCAGGCACGACCACCAGCGTTGCGACGAACTCTTCGATCGAGCAGAGACCAGCGTCGCGCAGCGCAAGTGGGAAGCCGCCATCGACAGTTTCCGACGCTTCCAGGACATGCTGCGCCGGCATGTCCGCATGGAAGAATCGGTGCTGCTGCCCGCGTTCGAACAGACGCTTTCAGGCGGCGCAGGCCCGGCTGCGATACTTCGGGCCGAACACAGGCAGATCGACGGCATCGTCGACCGCATGCGCGACGCGATCGAGCGCTTCGACCCTGCCGCTTATGTACTGCATGCGGAGACCCTCACCCTCCTGATGCAACAGCATGCCCTCAAGGAAGAAGACATGCTCTATCCGCTGCTCGACCGCGTGCTTGCATCCAATCGCGACAAGCTCATCAGCGCCATGATGCAATACATCGATCCGCACGCCCCGCAACTCGCGACAAGCTAGCACGCGATCAACCCGGGCAAGGGGTGGCTTGAACTTCAAGCCGCTGCCACCCTCTACTCATCGATTCTTGCCGAGCCAGCGCATTCGGCATGCTCCTTGCTTGGTTCCCGCCCGGAATCTTATGCATTCGCGCAATCCAATCCAGACCTTATGAACGATTTATCTATCCAAACCATCGAGAACGTCACGTACGACGAGCTCGCCGTCGGCCAATCGTCGCGGATGGTCCGCACGCTGACGCTGTCGGACATCCAGGCCTTCGCCGCCGTCTCCGGCGATTTCAATCCGACCCACGTCGACGCCGAATTCGCTGTGCAGACCCTGTTCCACGGCGTCGTTGCCCATGGCATGTGGGGCGCTACCCTGATTTCCAGCCTGCTCGGCACGCAGTTCCCGGGCGCCGGCACGGTCTACGTCGACCAGTCGCTGCATTTCGCGCTGCCCGTGCGCGTCGGCGATACGCTGACGGCCATCGTCACCATCACCGGCAAGGACGACAACAGCAAGCGTGTGGCGCTCGATTGCCAGGTCGTGAACCAGAACGGCGGCATCGTGCTCTCGGGCAGCGCCGTCGTCCTCGCCCCGACGCAGAAGGTGCGCCGCAAGGCGATCAACCCGCCGGAGGTGCGCACCTTCGATCCGCAGGCGCGTTTCGACGCCCTGCTCTCCAGCGTCAGCCACCTCGCCGCCGTGCGCTGCGCCGTGGTGCACCCCTGCGACAGCGAGTCCCTGAAAGGTGCGCTCAACGCCGCCCATTTCAACCTCATCAAGCCGGTGCTGATCGCGCCTGAAGCGAAGCTGCGCGCCGTCGCCGAAGGGGCCGGCCTCGACCTCAACGGCGCCGAGATCATTTCGGTCGAGCACAGCGTCGCCGCCGCCGCACGCGCCGCCGAGATGGCTGCCAATGGCGAAGTCGAGGCGATGATGAAAGGCAGCCTGCACACCGACGAACTGATGAGCGCCGTCGTGACCACGCGCGCGCTGCGCACCAAGCGCCGCCTGTCGCACGTGTTCCGCTTCGACGTCCCGATGTACGACCGCCCGCTGCTCATCACCGATGCGGCGATCAACATCAAGCCCACGCTCGAGGAAAAGGCCGACATCATCCAGAACGCGATCCACCTCGCGCATGCGCTGGGCAACGAGCGCCCGAACGTGGCGATCCTGTCGGCGGTGGAAACCGTGAACGTCAAGATGCAGTCCACGCTCGACGCCGCCGCGCTGTGCAAGATGGCCGACCGCGGCCAGATCAAGGGCGGCGTGCTCGACGGCCCGCTCGCCTTCGACAATGCGATTTCGATGGAAGCGGCACGCATCAAGGGCATTGAATCGAGCGTCTCGGGCAATGCCGACATCCTGGCCGTGCCCGACCTCGAATCCGGCAACATGCTGGCCAAGCAGCTCGAATACCTGGCCGGCGCCACCACCTGCGGCATCGTGATGGGCGCGCGTATTCCAATCGCCCTCACCAGCCGCGCCGACAGCGCCAATGCCCGCGTGGCTTCCGCTGCGCTGGCCCTGCTGATGGCGCACCGGAACAGGAAGGTGCAGCCATGACCCAGGACGCAATCCTCGCGGTCAACGCCGGCTCCTCCTCGCTCAAGTTCGCGCTGTATCCGCAGAACCGCACCGAGATCGGCGCGGCGCCGCTGTCGGGCAATATCGAAGGACTGGAAGCCGGCGGTTCGCCGCTGGTGAAAATCTCGGGCAAGGACGGCAGCAGCAGCGAACAGCTCGACGCCGGCGCAGGCAGCCCGCACGAGCGCGCGCTGTCGGCGCTGCACACCGTGCTAGAGCGCCATGCGCGCGGCATCCGAATCACGGCGGTCGCGCACCGCATCGTGCATGGCGGCGACCGCTTCGCCGCTTCCGTGGTGCTAGACGACGACACCCTCGCCTACCTCGAAACGCTGTGCCCGCTCGCGCCGCTGCACCAGCCGCACAACCTGGCCGGCGTGCATGCCTTCCGCAAGCACTTCCCGGCGCTGCCGCAGATCGGCTGCTTCGACACCGCCTTCCACGCCACGCTGCCGGAAACGGAGTACACCTTCGCCCTGCCGCAGGCATTGCGCGACGAAGGCATCCGCCGCTACGGATTCCACGGCCTGTCGTACCGCTATGTGACCGACCGCCTGCTGGAGCAGACGCCGCGTGCCCGCGGACGCATGATCATCGCCCATCTCGGCAACGGCGCCAGCGCTTCCGCCGTGCAGGACGGCAAGAGCGTCGCGACCACGATGGGCTTCTCGGCGCTGGACGGATTGGTGATGGGTACGCGCGCCGGAGCCATCGATCCGGGCGTGCTGCTGCATTTGTTGCGCCAGGGCTGGAGCTGGGAACAGCTGGAGCGCACGCTGTATCGCGAATCCGGCCTGCGTGGCGTTTCGGGCATCTCGGCCGACATGCGCACGCTGCGCGCCAGCGGCGAAGCGGGCGCGAAACTCGCGATCGCCCTCTTCACCCATCGCCTGGTACGCGAATGCGGCGCGCTCACGGCCTGCCTGCGCGGGCTGGACGTTCTCGCCTTCACGGGCGGGATTGGCGAGCACGACACCGCGCTGCGCAAGAACGTTTGCGAGGCGCTGTCCTACCTCGGCGTGAAGATCGACGAACAGGCCAACAACGAAGCCACGCGCGGCGCCATCATGCCGATTCATGCGCAGGACAGCTCGGTGGAGGTATGGGTGGTGCCGACGGATGAAGGGCGCGTCGCGGCGCAGGATGCGGCGGGGTTGATCAGCAGGCGTTGACGGCGCGAAGAAAGCCGCTGGATCCCGGCCTGCGCCGGGATGACGGGGGACTGGCAGCGCGGCGCTGACGCTGTGGCCCGCACGCGGCCTCCTTCGTTACGAAGGCGGGCGGCCAACGTCCACGCAACCGGAAACCTCCCCCCGTCATCCCGGCGAAGGCCGGGATCCAGCGGCGTTTATCGTCGCTCCAAAAAAAAGGCCGCCTGCAGGCAGGCGGCCAAAGGGCTTTCCCTACGATAGGGAGAGGAGACATTTCCTGCTTCCTCTAAAGCAATTACCTTGCCACCCCTCCAAACCGGCACCCTTCCGGGCGTTAGCCCAAAAAATCCGCAAGATTCCACCAAAATTCCCCTTCCCATTTCCCGAAAGCAAGAATCGCATTCTGATTGCGGGAAAGGATCACAAGCAAGATCCCTTCGATCTTTAACTAAAACGCATAAATCAAGTGACTAAACGTTGCGTTCATGAACTTTTTGCTCGCATATACTTCGTGCAGACTTTCTTACAGCTACAACAACATGAACGCGCGCACGCGCCGCTTCATGACAACTTCATACGAGGATGCACTCCATGACCGCACGTACTTCCGTCCATCGCCTCCAGGTCGCCACGGCCCTGTATCGCTTCATTGAAGACAAGGTCCTGCCGGGCACCGGCATCGACAGCGCCACCTTCTGGAAGGGCTTCGACGCCGTCGCCCACGATCTCGCGCCGAAGAATGCCGCGCTGCTGGCCGAGCGTGACCGGCTGCAAACGGAACTGGACAAGTGGCATCGTGCGAACCCCGGCCCGGTCAAGGACATGGGCACCTACCGCGCCTTCCTGCAGTCGATCGGCTACCTGCTGCCGGCGCCCGGCGACGTCAAGGCAACGACCGCCAACGTCGATGCGGAACTGGCGCTGCAGGCCGGCCCGCAGCTGGTCGTGCCCATCCTCAATGCCCGCTATGCGCTGAACGCCGCCAACGCCCGCTGGGGTTCCCTGTATGACGCCCTGTACGGCACCGATGCACTGCCCGAGACCGACGGCGCGACCCGTGCCGGCCCGAACGGCGAAGGCTACAACCCGGTGCGCGGCGCCAGGGTCATTGCCTTCGCCCGCAAGTTCCTCGACCAGGTCGCCGCGCTGGCCAAGGGCTCGCATGCCGACGCCACCGGCTATCGCGTGGATGGCGGCAAGCTGGTTGTGAGCCTGAAGGACGGCAGCACCACCGGCCTGGCCGAAGAAAACAAATTCATTGGTTTCCAGGGCACGGCCGCTACCCCCTCTTCCGTCCTGCTGAAGAACAACGGCCTGCACATCGATATCCAGATCGACCGCGGCACCACCATCGGCAGCCAGGATGCCGCCGGCGTGGCCGACGTGGTGATCGAAGCCGCGCTGTCGACCATCCTCGACCTCGAAGATTCCATCGCCGCCGTCGACGCCGAAGACAAGGTGACCGCCTACGCCAACTGGCTGGGCATCCTGCAGGCGACCCTGGTGGAGACGGTGTCCAAGGCCGGCAAGACCTTCAACCGCACGCTGAACTCAGACCGCAAGTACAACGCCGGCGCCGGCGCCACCGATGCGAAGGATGGCGTGGTGACCCTGCACGGCCGCTCCCTGCTGTTCCTGCGCAACGTCGGCCACCTGATGACCAACCCGGCCATCCTGCTCGACGGCGGCAAGGAAATCCCGGAAGGCATCATGGACGCGATTGTGACCGTGACCATCGCCCTGCACGACCTCAAGCGCAAGCAAGGCCAGGAGATCGGCAACTCGCGCACCGGCTCGGTCTATATCGTGAAGCCGAAGATGCATGGCCCCGCCGAAGTCGCCTTCGCCGTCGAACTGTTCGCCCGCGTCGAGCAGCTGCTCGGCCTGCCGGTCAACACCGTCAAGCTCGGCATCATGGATGAAGAGCGCCGCACCAGCGTCAACCTCAAGGCTTGCATCAAGGAAGCCGGCGCGCGCATCGCCTTCATCAACACCGGCTTCCTCGACCGCACCGGCGACGAGATGCACACCGCGATGCATGCCGGCCCGATGATGCGCAAGGGCGACATGAAGACCAGCAAGTGGCTGTCCGCGTACGAGCGCAGCAATGTGCTGACCGGCCTGTCCTCCGGCCTGCGCGGCCGCGCCCAGATCGGCAAGGGCATGTGGGCCATGCCGGACCTGATGGCGGCAATGCTGGAACAAAAGATCGCCCATCCGAAGGCCGGTGCGAACACCGCCTGGGTGCCCTCGCCGACCGCTGCCACGCTGCACGCCCTGCACTACCACCAGGTGAGCGTTGCCGACGTGCAGAAGGAACTGGAAAAGATCGACGCCCCGGCGGAAATCGAGCGCCTGCTCAACGAGCTGCTCGAGATCCCGGTCGTGGCCGAAGCCAAGTGGACGCCGGCGGAAATCCAGCAGGAGCTGGACAACAACTGCCAGGGCATTCTCGGCTACGTGGTGCGCTGGGTGGACCAGGGCGTCGGCTGCTCCAAGGTGCCGGACATCCACAACGTCGGCCTGATGGAAGACCGTGCCACGCTGCGCATCTCCAGCCAGCACATCGCCAACTGGCTGCTGCACGGCATCGTTACCGAAGCCCAGGTCACCGAGACCATGCAGCGCATGGCCAAGGTGGTGGACGGCCAGAACGCCGGCGACCCGCTGTACAAGCCGATGGCGCCGGATTTCGAAGCATCCTACGCCTACCGTGCGGCGCGCGACCTGGTGTTCAAGGGCCTGGAACAGCCGAGCGGTTACACCGAGCCGCTGCTGCACGCATGGCGCCTGAAGGTGAAGTCGAACGCCTGATCCCGGGCTTCCAGGCACTGAACGCAAAAGGGCCGGTCACCAGACCGGCCCTTTTGCATTGGCTCAGCCGCCCCCTGCCTGCTGCACTGCCTTGGCACGCAGCCGCTCCTCCTGTTCGCGCAACTCTGGCGTGAAGGCTTCACCGAAGTCTTCGGCTTCGAAAATCTGGCGGATCTCGATCTCAGATTCGCCCAGCATCGGATTCGGGCAGCGCTTGACCCAGTCGATCGCCTCCTGCAGCGAGGCGCACTTCCAGATCCAGAAACCGGCGACCAGCTCCTTCGTCTCCGCAAAGGGGCCGTCGATCACGCTGCGCTCCTTGCCGGAAAAGCGTACGCGCGCGCCCTTCGAGCTCGGGTGCAGGCCCTCGCCGGCGAGCATGACGCCGGCGTTCACCAGTTCTTCGTTGAAGCGGCCCATTTCGGCCAGCAGTTCTTCGCTCGGCATCACGCCCGCTTCGCTGTTCTGGTCGGCTTTTACCAGGATCATGAATCGCATGTGGAACTCCTTTTCGGTCAGGTTAAGGTGGGGAACAGTAGCGCCCCATCCCCACGACGAACGGGGAGGCGCAAAATCGACATCATGGGTGCAAATCGGCGCCGGCGTTATCATTGCTTCCCGGAAGTTTTGCATATCCCCGAATGAACAAGCTTATGCCATCCACATTTCTTAGCAATGGCACCGTGGTCCTGCTGGCCACGCTGTACTGCGCCCAGGGCTTGCCGTCGGGCCTGATCGCGCACGCCCTGCCGGTGCTCATGCGCCAGCACGGCGTCGACCTGGCAACCATCGGGCTGCTCAAGCTGCTGGCCCTGCCGTGGGTGCTCAAGGTCTTGTGGGCGCCGTGGATCGATCGCATCGCTTCGCCGCGCTTCGGCCACCATCGGGGCTGGATCCTGCCGCTGCAGTTCACGGTGCTGGCCATCGTGCTGGCCGTGGCCCTGCTGCCGCCGGACGCCCTGTTCGGCGCCTACCTGCCCGCGCTGCTGGGGCTGCTACTGTGCGTGAACCTGGCTGCGGCGACGCAGGACGTGGCAACCGACGGCCTCGCGGTGCGGCTGCTGCCGCCGCGCTGGCGCGGGCTGGGCAACAGCCTGCAGGTCGGGGGCTACAAGGCGGGGATGATCGTCAGCGGCAGCCTGCTGTTGCTGGTCATCGAGTCCTGGGGATGGAGAAACGCGATCGGGATGATCGCCGCCCTGCTCGCCCTCATGACGGTGCCGGTCCTGCTGTTCCCGGAAAAGCAGCGCCTGCCGTTCGAACCGGCGCGCGCCGAGCCGGCCGGGCCGCTGCTGCTGTGGCGGCATTATCGCGGCTTTCTCGCGCGGCCCGGGCTGGGCGGCTGGATGCTGGTGGTGCTGACCTTCAAGCTCGGCGACGCGCTCGGCTCGCCTATGATCAAGCCGCTGCTGGTGGATCACGGTTGGACGCCGGGGGCGCTGGGCCAGCTCACGCTCATCAGCAGCATCGCGGGCATCGGCGGCGCGGTTCTCGGCGGGCTGGCATATGCACGCCTGCGTGCGCTGCGCTCGCTCATCCTGTTCGGACTGCTGCAGGCGGCGGGGATCGCCGCCTGGGCATGGGTGGCGCAGGCAGGCGGTGACGCCGGCATCGTCTATGGCATCGCGCTGTTCGAGCAGATCGCCGACGGCATGTCCACGGTCGCGCTGTTTGCGGCGATGATGGATCGCTGCCGGCCGGAACACGAGGGCGCGGATTTCACCATCCAGGCCTGCGCACAGGTGGTGCTGGCCGGGGTTATCGGCTCGCTCAGCGGCCTCTCGGCCAAGCTCTTCGGTTACGGCCCCCATTTCCTGCTGGCCGGGGTGCTTGGCGTACTCGCCCTCGGGCTTGTCGTCCGGGGTTTCCGGCCATTCGCCCAGGGCGCCGGCAACTAGTAGGTTGTCCGGGCAGATTCGCCGGGTTTCCATGTTCGCAGGCGCATGGGGAAGGTCAATTCATCACAAGAATCCGACGTCATTCCGACGAAGGCGGGAATCCAGTGCCGTGCGAGTACGCCCATGCTTTCTTCGAATGAACGACGCTGGATTCCGGCTTTCGCCGGAATGACGGGGTGAGAGGAAGCGGGGAATCAGGCGGCGGCGCCCGCATGCGGGCTGCAAAGGTGGCGCACCCATACCCCCCTCCCACGTCATTCCGGCGAAGGCCGGAATCCAGTGTCGTACGAGTGCGCCCATGCTTTCTCCGAGTGAACGCCCCACCGGTCACTCCGCCGGTGCAGGCGCAGGCAGCTTCCTGGATGTCCGCACGCTCAGTACCATGGTGACCGCCAATATCGTGGCCACGACGCCGAGCGAAACGCCCACCGGTATCTTGTACACATCGATCAGGCACATCTTCGCGCCGATGAATACCAGAACGACTGCCAGCCCGTAGTTCAGCAGATGGAATTTGCTGGCCACCGCGGCCAGCAGGAAGTACATCGCACGCAGTCCGAGTATCGCGAACACATTGCTGGTCAACACAATGAACGGGTCGCTGGTGATGGCGAAGATGGCTGGAATCGAGTCGACCGCGAAGATGACGTCGGTCAGTGCGATCAGGCAGATCACCATGAAGAGCGGCGTGGCGATCTTCCTGCCGTTCTCGATCGTGAAGAACTTTTCGCCGTCATACCGGTGACTGACGGTCATGATCCTGCGCAGCAGCTTCAAGGCCGGATTGTCGTTCAGGTCCGACTCCCTGCCCGCGGCCCACCACATCTTGATGCCGGTGAGGATCAGGAAGCCGCCGAACACATACAGCACCCAGTGGAACTGGGACAGCAGCCAGCCGCCCACCAGGATCATGATGGTGCGCAGCACGATCGCGCCGATGATGCCGATCATCAGAACGCGTTTCTGGAACGCGGGCGGAACGGAGAAATACGTAAAGATCATGAGGAAGACAAAGATGTTGTCTACCGCCAGCGATTTTTCGATCAGGTAGCCGGTCAGGAATTCAAGAGACCTGGTATTGGCCATCTCCACCGATCCGGTCGCATCCCTGACCGCCCACCAGAACAAGCCATTGAACAAAAAGCTCAAGAGAATCCAGATGAGGGACCAGTTCAGCGCTTGCTTGACGTTCACGGTCTGCGCGCCCTGGTTCCTGAGCACGACAAAGTCGACAAAAAGTGCTGCCAGCACGATGCCGGCGAACGTACACCATAGCCACACGGGCGCAATCGTTTCCATATCGGATCCTTCGAATATCAGCGTGGTCGAGACACAGGAATTCTTAACCAAACTTCAATGCCAAAGAATCTGTCTCGATTGCAGAGATAATTCGCAAAAACCTGATGACCGGGAAATATCGCGCCCTCCTTTCCGTGCTCCAATATTCCCGACGGGTCAACTGCCGAGGTTCGTGAATACCCCGGCCGCAAGCTCCGCCCACACGTAGAGCAGCGCCAACGTGAACGCGGCGCCGATGGCAAGCCTGTAGTTGCGAGGTGCCTTCCTCGAGACCAGCACGAAGGTGCTTCCGGTACCGAAGAGAAGGAAGCCCATCACGATGAAATCCGTCATGTCCCAGTTCACTTCGCTGGTGAATTGCATGGCGGCCAAGGGAATCAGCAATAGGAGACCGGTCGCCAATGCGATCCGGATGAACACGCCGCAGCGCGCGACGAAGTCGTTGCGTTTTGTGTTCATGAAGTCATATGTCCGTAAAGCGCGCGATGCTCAGCGAACCAGGATTCGAAGCCGTCGGCGGTGACCGGTTTGCAGACGTGGTATCCCTGCGCCTGGTTGCATCCATGCTGGCGGAGGTAGTCCAGGGTTTGCGCCGACTCGATGCCTTCGGCGACGACTTCCAGCGATAGCGACCGACCAAGTGTGATGACGGCCTCTGTCACCGCCCGGCTGACGGCATCATGCTCGAGACGCTGGACGAAGGACTTGTCGACCTTGATCTTGCTGATGGGTAGGCGTGACAGGTAATTGAGGCTGGAGTAGCCGGTGCCGAAATCGTCGAGCGCGATCTTGATGCCGTAGGATCTCAGTTGCGACAGCACCGCGATGGCGTGATCGAGATTCTCCATCATCGATGTCTCGGTCACTTCGACCTGCAGGGCCGAGGGAGCAATTGCGAACTTATGCAGATTTTCCACGAAGGCTCCCGCGAAGTCCTTCTGGCGAAATTGCACCGCCGAGACATTCACCGCGATCGGTATGGGCGGCAGGCCGCGCTCACACCATTTGCGATGCTGGCGGCAGGCTTCCGCAATCACCCATTCACTGAGCGAGTTGATATGGCCGGTCGCCTCCGCGACCGGGACGAACTGGTCGGGACCGATGTCTGCATGCGGCCAGCGCACCAGCGCTTCCACACCGACCAGCCGTGAGCTGTGCATGTCGACCAGCGGCTGGTAATGCAGCTCGAAACCGCCTTGCGCCAACGCGCCCTTCAATTGTTCCTCGATGCGAAGCTGGCGCTGCGAGCGCTCCGCCAGCTCCTGGGAGTAGAACTGCACGTTGTTGCGTCCTGCCTGCTTTGCCTGATACATCGCGGCATCGGCGTTGTTGATCAGCGTGTCGAGCACGTCGCCGTCCCGGGGAAACAGGCTGATCCCGATCGACGCCGACAGCGATATCTCAAGCCCGTGGACCCGATAGGGAAGATGAATGCTGTGTGCCAGATGCCGCGCCACATCGCCGGCCTTTTCGTCGTCGATGTCCGGCACGAGGATGAGAAACTCATCGCCGCCGAGCCGGAACACGATGTCTTCCGCGCGCGTGCATTCGTCCATTCGCATTGCTGCGTCGCGAAGGACGGCGTCGCCTGCTTCGTGTCCATAGGTATCGTTGATCGGCTTGAAGCGGTCCAGGTCGACGAACAAGATTGCGCAGTGCCGGCCGAACCGGCGCGCGCGCCCGAACACGTGCTTGGCATAGTCGAACAGGAGGCCGCGATTGGGCAGGCCGGTAAGAGGATCATGCAGTGCGGCCTGACGGATGCGCTCCTCGGCTTGCTTGCGCTCGCTGATGTCCAGCACGAACGCAAGCAAGTCGTCCTCGTTGCTCAGTATCGACGTGGCAAGCAGCACGGGAACCCGTGTTCCATCCGGACGTACGTACTCCTTCTCGTAAAGGTCTGAAACGCCGGATTCCCGCGCCTGGGCGATCGCCCTCTGGTCCCGCTCCATATACTCCGGCGGGGTCACCTTGGTCCAGCGGATCCGGCCGGTCAGCAGGTCTTCGCGGCTTCTCCCGATGATGCGCAGGTAGGCGGCGTTGGCGTACAGAATGTTTCCGTCCGGCGTTCCACGCACCGTCCCGATGGGGTTCGCTTCCAGCATCATCCGCAGCTGCTGTTCACTGTCGCGCAACGCCTGTTCCGCCAGCTTTTTTTCCGTGATATCCAGCACCGTGCCGATGCAGCGCAACGGCCGGCCGGCAGCATCGAACAGGACGCGTCCCCGCCCTTCCAGCCAGCGTACCTGCTTGTCGACGCCGATCGTCCTTGCTTCCAGTTCGAGCCGCCCGCCGCCGGCTCCCCGCATGGCGGCCTTCAGCGCCTCGTGCACCCTGAGCCTGTCGTCAGGATGGATGCCGGCCAGGAAGCGGTCGTTGGTGACCTGCTGCTCCGGCAGCACCCCGAGGTAGTACTTCATTTCGGGGCTCCATTCGATGCGGTCCGTTTGCGCCGAGTAATCGAACAAGCCCAGCCCGGTCGCCGCGGTGGCGAGCTCCAGGCTCTCCTTGCTCTTTTGCCGCTCCGCTTCCGCCCGCTTGCGGTCGGTAATATCCTTGACGACGGAAATGAAGTACTCCGGCAAGCCGCGATCGTCACGAACGAGCGAGACATTGAGCGCGATCCACATCACCTCGCCGCTCTTGTGCAGATAGCGTTTGTCCATGGAGTAGGAGGCGATCCGGCCCGCCAGCACCTGGCGCATTTGCTGCAGGTCTGCTTCGATATCGTCGGGATGCGTAATGTCCTGGAAAGTCAGCGAGTGCAGTTCTTCTTTCGTGTAGCCGACGATATCGCACAGACGCTGGTTGACCCGCAGCCATTTCCCGTCCGGCGCCACATGGGCGATGCCGACCGAGGCCTGCTCGAACGTCGCGCGGAACGCCTTGGTTGCGCGCTCCAGTTCTGCCGTGCGCTCGACGACCCTGCGCTCAAGTTCCTTCGACAATGCACGCAACTCATCTTCGGCCTGCTGCCGCACCGTCATATCGCGGATAGCGGCAACAACCATCGGCTCGCCATCGAGATCGACCGGATTCAGGCTGATCTCGACCGGAAACTCCCTGCCGTCCGCACGCAAGCCCAGGAGTTGTGTCTTGCCGCCGCCCATAGGCCGTTGCGACGGACGGACACCGAACTGATGGCGCTGCGCCACGTGTTTCGCGTGGAAGCGTTGCGGAATCAGGATTTCGACCGGGCGGCCGACCATCTCGTGCCGTTCATATCCGAACATGCGCTCGGCGTGGGTATTGGCAAGATCGATCGTCCCGTCCCTGCGCATGATGATCGTTGCATCCGGCGCGGCTTCCAGCAACGAACCAAAGCGCTTCTCGGCCAGGCGCGCCATGGTCACGTCACGTACATAGATGGCGGCGAAAACCGGCTGGTGATAGGTATCGAAAATCGGACTGAAGGCGATCTCGTACGTCTTGCGCAGCACGTGCTGGTCGCCGAATTCCTCGTGAACCCGAAATGACTCGCCGCCCAGCGCGCGCCGGCACAAGGCAACCGCCTTGTTTCTGTCTTCGGGCTGGCCGGCAAGCAACTCATCTATCTTTTGCCCCACATCGGGCCGCGTGCCGAAAACGAGTTCGAACTCCTTGCGGTACGCCGCATTCACGGCGACGAAGCGAAGACTGGTGTCCACCGCCGCCACCATATCCTTGCTGTTCTCCAGCAAGGAGGCTGCAAATGACATGACCGCGCTGCTGTGTAGGCCGGAAGTGAGTGAGGGGTTGGGGCCCATGACGGTCTCCTGAAATACGTCCTCTACAGACAATTTCGAGGAGGCACCGTTCGAATTGCCGTACAGCAGGAACCAGACGCATTCGGCGGCGGCAATTGCAGGATGGCTGCCTTCATCAATCCTTCTGAATAAGCTCGACGAGACAATCGATAAGCAGGCGAACATCGGGAAGAAGCCCGCGTGATGGAAAAACGGCCTGCGGGCTGAAGCCCGGTTGCGAGGCGCCCGTCGCAATAGCGAGGGCGCCTGACGTCTGGCACCGCTACTTCTTGCCGGCGATGGTGAAATAGCTGGTCATCAGATTCCGGTAGTTCGGAATATGGCTGGAGAAGAGCGCGCCCAGCCCTTCGATGTCGTTGCGCCAGTCACGGTGCAGCTCGCAGGCCATGCCAAACCAGTTCATCAGTTGCACGCCGGCCGCCTGCATACGGAACCAGGCGCTGTGTCGCGTGACTTCGTTGAATGTACCTGACGCGTCGGTGATCACGAATACATCGTAGCCCTCCTCGATGGCGGAAAGTGCCGGGAAAGCCACGCAGACTTCAGTGACGACACCGGCGATGATGAGCTGCTTCCTTCCCGTTTCCTTGACGGCCTTGACGAACTCCTCGTTGTCCCACGCGTTGATGTTGCCGGGGCGAGCGATATAGGGCGCCTTGGGGAACATTTCTTTCAGTTCGGGAACGAGCGGACCGTTCGGGCCGTTCTCGAAACTGGTCGTAAGTATGGTGGGCAACTTGAAATACTTGCCGCAAGCGGCAACTGCCAGCACGTTGTTCTTGAACTCCCCTGGCGAAAAGTCCTGAACCAAAGAGATCAGGCCTGCTTGATGGTCTACCAATAGCAACGCGGCATCATCTTTCGAAAGCCGCGTGTACGTGAACGGCGTGCTCATGACTGATTGCTCCTAAGTTGGTCGAGTGCTGTTGCCCCGCGACGAGGCTCCGGGTGAACCCGCGGCAGCGCCTCGCCGGGGTTCCTCCAACCTAGCACGCGGGGCGCGCATACCAACCTGAAGAGGGCGTGGGCTTGTGCCTCATCAGCCCTGTATATCAAAGGCATCAGGGCGCTGCCTCGTCGCAACGCCGTCCATGTCCTTTGCGGACAGCTCGTTTCAGCCCTCCTCACATTGCTAAGCGACTGCGTTAAAGAATTGCGCTTCGAGAAAGCCGGTCAAGTCTTGCCCGGACATCGGACGGGCGAACAAATATCCCTGCCCCGCCTCGCAACCCAGCGAGCGCAGAAAAACGGCTTCCTCTTCCGTTTCGATACCTTCGGCCACCGTCCGAAGTCCGAGCCCGCCGGCGAGATGCATGATCGATTCCAGAATGGCCGCGGCCTTCTTGCGGGCGTGCACCTTGGTCACGAACGTCCGGTCGATCTTGAGTTCAGTAAACGGTACCTGGCTCAGCAGTTTCAAGGAAGAGTAGCCCGTCCCGAAATCGTCGATCGACACCTTGAACCCTTGCGTTCGCAGGCAAGCCAGCGAGTGTGCGACGTTGCCGGACCTGTCCGATGGCGCGGTTTCGGTGACCTCGATCGTGATCAGATGCGGTTCAAGTCCGGATTCTCTTAAGAGGCCGCATATTCCGCGGGCCAGTTTGACGTCGCGCAGGCTGACCGGAGAAACATTGAGCGCAAATCCCAGTTCAGTCCCTGTTTCGGCGCAGCCCTTTGCAAATGCAAGTGCTTGAGCAAGGAGGCACTCGGTCAGTTGATCGATCAATCCATACCGTTCCATCAACGGGATAAATTGATCGGGCAACAGCAAGCCGCGTCGTGGATGAGCCCATCTCGCGAGAATCTCGACGCCGACCGGTTGCCCGGTCATCAGGTCGATTTGAGGCTGGTAGAACGGCACGAATTGCCCGTTCCTGATCGCTGCTTGCATTTCCTGCCTGGTCGGTCGCGTATCCGGTTTCATGATATTCACTCTGCGTGCCGATCCCTGGCTCGTCCGGCCGCCAAACGTGCTGATGGTTGAAAGGTTTGCGCGGGGCCGGGAGAGCAGCGGTTCGGCCCCGCGGTATTGGCGCCACTTACGCGCCAAAGTCGGTGGACACCGCCAGCTGACGCCATTCAGCCAGCTCTGCTGCCACAAAGCGGTTTTTCTGCTCGATGCGCTGGACGGTGTCGCTGCCCAGCGGCAGGCGTCGCGGCGGCTTCTGCGCATTGGCCAGCGCAAGGACCGCTTGGGCGAGTTTCGACGGGTCGCCAGGCTGGCCGTGATTCGCGTCTGCTGCGAATTGCCGCATGGCGCCAACCGTCTCCGCGTAATCGTCGATGATTCGTGTCGACTTCTTGAGCGAACTGCTGTCAAGGAAGTCGGTGCGGAAGAATCCGGGCTCGACGACGGTCACGTTGATGCCGAGCGGCTGTAATTCCTGGGACAAGGCTTCCGACAAGCCCTCGACGGCGAACTTCGTCGCGCCGTACACGCCCCATCCCGCGTAGGCCGCGTAACCGCCGATTGAAGAGATGTTAATGACATGCCCTGAGCGCTGCACGCGCATATGCGGCAGGACGGCACGTGTGACGGCGAGCAGCCCGAAAACGTTGGTGGCAAAAAGCCCTTCAGTCTCTTCTGCAGTCGCCTCCTCGACCGCGCCCAGCAATCCGTAGCCGGCGTTGTTGACAAGAACGTCTATGCGCCCGAAGCGCTCGATGGCCTCCCTGGCTGCACGATGCGCCTCGGCCTCCTGCGTCACATCGAGCCTCACGGCAAGGAGCCGTGGATGCTCGCCAAGCTGCGCGATGACCTGTTCCGGATTTCGTGCTGCGGCAACGACATTGTCGCCCGCCTGCAAAGCCCGTTCTGCGATCAACGCACCGAAGCCACGGGAAGCACCAGTAATAAACCATGTACGCATGACAATCTCCTCAAGTAGCAGCGCGGGATGCGCTGGATGACTGTCACTGTATGCAAGGGAGGCCTGTGTGATAATGCCAAGAATCTGAGAATGGGTTATGAATGTGATTCAGTAATGAAGAAAGTCTCACTCACCGATCTCGAGATCTTCCTGATGATCGCCCGCCACCTGAACCTCAGCCGGGCATCCGTCGAACTTGGCATTACGCCTTCTGCGCTAAGCCATGCCCTCCGTGGAATTGAAACGCGTCTCGGGCTCCGCTTGTTCAACCGTACGACCAGGAGCGTCGCGCTCACTGAAGCGGGAAGACGGCTGCTGTCGCGGATCGAGCCGGCCTTTCAGGAGATCGACGATGCCATGGAAGACCTGAACCACCTGCGTGCAAGACCGACAGGCAACTTGCGCATCAGCTGCGGACGCGCATCGACCAGGATGGTTCTCCTGCCCATCATTGCACGGTATCTGGAGTTGTATCCGGAAGTCAGCGTCGAGGTGGTCGATAACGACGCGCTGATCGATGTCGTCTCCGGGGGCTTCGATGCCGGCGTGCGTCTCGGCGAACGCGTCGAAGTAGACATGGTCGCCATACCGATCGGCCCGCCGATGCGTTCCGTTGTCGTCGGCACGCCATCGTTCTTTGAAAAATACAGCATCCCCCGCCATCCGCGTGACTTGCTCGGTCTGCCCTGTATCAGGCACCGCTTTCCAAGCGGCGTCGTGTATCGATGGGAGTTCAACAAGGATGGGGAGAAGCTGGACACCCAGGTGAACGGGCCGCTGATGCTGGGGGACGTCGGGCTCATGATCGAGGCCGCGCTCCATCACGCCGGCCTGGCCTATGTGTTCGAACATATGGTTTCGGAACACCTTGCAGCCGGACGCCTGATCCAGGTACTCGGCGACTGGTGCCCCGCATACCCGGGCTTTTACCTCTACTATCCGAGCCGGCGCCAGCTTCCGGCGGCGCTCAGGGCATTTGTCGAGCTTGTGCAAATATCCGGCAAGTAGATCGAGAGGCTTTCAGAACAGCGTCTGCTGCCGGCTCGTCAACGCGGTGAAATCGTCCCCGAGAAAGGGCAGGATGGCGTCGGCCACGGGTTGCAGCTGGCGCTCGATGTAGTGGGCGTAGTCGATCGGCGCGCGCTGCGTCTCCAGCGGTTCCGGCCCGGCGACCGTGATCACGTACCGGATCCAGCCACCGTTCTGGTATTGCAGCGGACGCCCCTGCTCGCGGTTGTATTCATCGGCGGTGCGCGCGGCGCGCACATGCGGCGGGACGTTGCGTTCATAGTCGTCCAGCGGCCGGCGCAGGCGCTTGCGGTAGACCAGCAGCGCATCGAGTTCGCCCGCCAGCGTACGGTCGACATAGTCGCGCACATAGTCGCGGTAGGCTTCGCCCTTGAAGATGCGCCGGTACAGTCCTTGCTGGAACTGCTGCGCCAGCGGCGTCCAGTCGGTGCGCACCGATTCCAGTCCCTTGAAGACCACTTCCTCGCTGCCGTCCGCATTGCGCACCAGGCCGGCGTAGCGCTTCTTGCTGCCCTCCTCGGAGCCGCGGATGGTGGGCATCAGGAAGCGGCGGTAATGCGTGTCGAATTCCAGTTCGAGCGCGCTGTCGAGGTCGAAGGTTTCCCGCAGGCGCTGCCGCCACCACTGGTTGACGTGCGCCACGAGTGCGTTGCCGACGGCAAGCGCCTGTTCTTCCGTGTGCGCGGTCTTGAGCCAGACGAAGGTGGAGTCGGTGTCGCCATAGATCACCGGATAGCCCTGCCCTTCGATCAGCGCGCGGGTGCGCTGCATGATCTCGTGGCCGCGCATGGTGATCGACGAGGCCAGGCGCGGATCGTAGAAGCGGCAGCCGCTCGATCCAAGCACGCCGTAGAAGGCATTCATGATGATCTTCAGCGCCTGCGACAGCGGCTGGTTGCCTTCGCGCTTGGCCGCCTCGCGCCCCTGCCATATCTGGCGCACGATGGCCGGCAGGCAGTGCTTGTCGCGCGAGAAGCACGCACCGCGAAAGCCCGGCACTGCACTCTCGGGATTGCCGGCGCCTTCGACCAGCCCGACCGGGTCGATCAGGAAGGTGCGAATGATCGAGGGATAGAGGCTCTTGAAATCGAGGACGAGCACCGAATCGTAGAGGCCGGAACGCGAATCCATCACGAAACCGCCGGGGCTGTTCTCGCCCTCGACGTCGCCAAGGTTGGGTGCCACGTAACCCTGGCGGTGCATCATCGGCATGTAGAGGTGTTCGAAGGCGGCGACCGAGCCGCCGCTGCGGTCGGCGGCAAGGCCGGTGACGCTGGCGCGTTCGAGCAGGAAGGCCATGAGCTCGGTCTTGGCGAAGATGCGCGTTACCAGCTCGCAGTCCTTCAGGTTGTAGCGCGCCAGCGCCGGCTTGTCCTCGTGGAAGCGGCGCTCGATCTCGGCCATGCGGTCATACGGGTTGTCGATGGCCTTGCCTTCGCCGAGCAGGGTCTGCGCCACCTGTTCCAGGCTGAACGACGGGAAGTTCCAGGTCGCCGAGCGCAAGGCCTCGATGCCGTCGATGATCAGGCGTCCGGCGGCGGCGGCAAAGAAGTGCTGGCTCCTGCTGTGCTCGCGCCATTCCATCGTGCTGCCGTCGCGGCCCAGGCGCAAGGGGATGCGGTAGCGGTCGGCGTGCTGCTGCAGTATGCGCAGGTCGAATTGCACGAGATTCCAGCCGATGATGGCGTCGGGATCGTGGCGCTCCATCCAGGCATTCAGCTTTTCCAGCAGGCCGGCGCGGCTGTCGCAGTATTCCAGGTCGAAATCGACTGCCTCCCCCGCATCCGCTGCGCCGAGCATGTACACCTGGCGCTGCCCGCAGCCTTCCAGCGCGATGGAATACAGCTCGCCGCGGGCACTGGTCTCGATGTCCAGCGATACCAGCCGCAGGCTTGGGCGGTAACCGGATGCGGGTTTCAGATGGCCGTCGAGCAGCGTGCGTTGCGCACCGGGATCGGGCCGGCCGTCGAAGTGCACCGGCGCCGTAATGAATCTTTCCATCAGGTAGCGCTCCGGCGGCCGTACGTCGGCCTCGAAGACGTCGACGCCGTGCTCCCGCAGGCGCTTCTCCAGCTTCAGCAGGTGGCGGTATTGCCGGCAATACAGGCCGAGCACCGGGCGGCGCTGGAAGTCCTTCAGCGCGAGCGGTCGCAGTTCGCAGCCGCGTTCGCCGCGCAGCACCGCTTCCGCCTGCTCGCGCTGTCCGGCGGGGATGAAGGCGACGGAAGTCTGGGCGGGCAGGCGCACGAGGCGCGCGCCCTCACCGGTCGCGAGCCAGAACTCGACTTCCGTGCCGGCGGCCGTGTCGCGCCAGTGCCTGGTCAGGAGAAAGCCCTGCTTGAGTTGGTCCACCTGCTGCCCTTGAAAGAATCAGGACGCACCGCGTGCGCCCTGACCGTGATTGTAGCCGCAGGCGGGCAACGGTGAATTGTCAGGCGTGTTGCTTGAGCGATGCCATGTCGATGACGAAGCGGTACTTCACGTCGCTCTTGAGCATGCGTTCGTAGGCGTCGTTGATGTCCTGGATGCGGATCATTTCGATGTCGGAAACGATGCCGCGCTCCCCGCAGAAATCGAGCATTTCCTGCGTCTCGGCAATCCCGCCGATCAGCGAACCGGCAAGGCGCCGCCGCTTCATGATGAGGTTGAACACTTGCGGCGACGGATGCGGCGAGGCCGGCGCGCCCACCAGCGTCATGGTGCCGTCGCGCTTGAGCAATTCCATGAAGGGATCGAGCGCATGCGGAGCGGCAACGGTATTGAGGATGAAGTCGAAGCTGTCGCGGTGCTGCGCCATTTCATCGGCATTCTTCGACACCACCACCTCGTCGGCGCCGAGACGCTTCGCGTCCTCGCGCTTGCCGGGCGAGGTGGTGAACAGGACGACCTGCGCGCCCATCGCATGCGCGAGCTTGATGCCCATGTGCCCCAGGCCACCGAGGCCGACGATGCCCACCTTGTGCCCGGCCCCGACCTGCCATTGCCTGAGCGGCGAATAGGTGGTGATGCCGGCGCACAGCAGGGGCGCGGCGCCGGCGGGATCGAGGTTGGCGGGGATGCGCAGCACGAACTTGTCGCGCACGACAATGTTGGTGGCATAACCGCCGTAGGTCATGCCGCCGCTGTGCATTTCCTCGCCGTTATAGGTACCGACGAAGCCGTTTTCGCAATATTGCTCCAGCCCGGACGCACAGGAATTGCAGCGCTGGCAGGAATCCACCATGCAGCCCACGCCCACCAGGTCACCCTGCTTGAAGCGTGTGACCTGGCCGCCGACCGCGGTTACCCGGCCAATGATTTCATGCCCCGGCACGACGGGATAGACGGTGTTGCCCCATTCGTTGCGGGCGGTATGCAGGTCGGAGTGGCAGACGCCGCAGTACAGGATGTCGATCTGGACGTCGTCGGGCGCCGGGTCGCGGCGCTCGAAATCCAGCTTGGAAAGGGGTTCATTGGCGCTGGTAGCGCCGTATCCGGATGATGCAAGCATGGTCGCGGCCTTTCATTTTTCATAATCCACGGAAGTAGCGTGGACTGGGCCGCCTCACCCGAGTTCCGGGCGCTGCTATTCGCGCGAGGAAACGGCCTTGCGCACGGCGATCCAGAGCAGGATCGAGCTGACCAGCGCGGCGGCGAACAGGGTCAGCTGGCCCGGCGTTGCCTCTTTGTCCAATAGGCCGCTGAACAGTCCGCCAGCGCCGTATCCGGCCGCGCATACACTTGCCGACCAAACGATGGCACCGATGAAATCGAGGAAGAGGAAGCGCCATGCCGGCATCCGGCTCATGCCGAGCGCCAGCAGGCCAGCGATGCGCATGCCGTACAGGAAACGCAGAGACAGCACCAGCATGACGTGATGCCGGTGCATGACTTGTTCCAGCCTTTTGCGCCTGCAACGCAACGGCGGGAAGCGGCGCAGGATCCATGGCCCGTAGCGCCGACCGGCAAAGAAATACGGCAGGTCGCCCACGAAGCTCGCCAGCGCCGCGATCCCCATCACCAGGGGGAGCGCGAGATGCCCGTGGTACGCGGCAAGGCTGCCCGCGAGCAGGACAGCCTCCCCTTCCAGGAAGCTGCCCAGGGCAATTGCTGCATATCCATAAGTCTGAATCAGGTGGGCGATATCCATGCCTTGGGTCGTCGGGAGTCGCAACGAAAACGGAAATCCAGCCGGGGCGGCTCCGGAATAGAGCACCCGAGAAGGAAAAAAGTTGCGCCCGCCGGCCTGCGGCAAGTCAGCCCTAGCAGCGCCCCTTCTTGGCTTGCCCCGGCGGGCAATGGTGGCCGCCGTGACCGCCGCCGGTAATGACAACTTGCGCGGCCGGATATTCCGGAACGACAACACAACCCGAAAGGGCCAGCGTGGCTGCGATGAGCGTGAGGAAAAGCGATTTCATGGCGGGGTGCGATGGAAAAATAATGATGGCGCGCACACCTTAGCCGGCGTGTTTCCGAGGGTCAATCGCGGTTATCGAAAGTTACATTCCGCGTGGCCCGACAGCATGCGCCACCGGGGCTATAATTTGCCCCTTCGCCTGTTTGGACCTTTCCCATGTCTCTCCTCGACCACCAGATCGAACTGCTGTCGCCGGCCAAGACCGCCGAGATCGGCCGCGAAGCCGTCCTGCACGGCGCCGACGCCGTCTACATCGGCGGCCCGGCGTTCGGCGCGCGCCATAACGCCAGCAATCCGATCGAGGACATCGCCGCGCTGGTCGAATTCGCGCACCGCTACCATGCGCGTATTTTTGTCACGCTGAATACCATCCTGCACGATGCCGAACTGGAAACGGCGCGCAAGCAGATCTGGCAGTTGTACGATGCCGGCGTCGATGCGCTCATCGTGCAGGACATGGGACTGTTCGAAATGGACTTGCCGCCCATCCAGTTGCACGCCAGTACCCAGTGCGACATCCGCACGGTGGAAAAGGCGCGCTTCCTGGGCGCGGCCGGCTTCTCGCAGCTCGTGCTGGCACGCGAACTGAGCCTGGAGCAGATCCGCGCCATCCGCGCGGCCACCGATACCCCGCTCGAATATTTCGTGCACGGCGCGCTGTGCGTGGCCTTCTCGGGCCAGTGCTACATTTCCCATGCGGATACCGGACGCAGCGCCAACCGCGGCGACTGCTCGCAGGCCTGCCGCCTGCCGTACACGCTTACCGACGGCCAGGGCCGCGTGGTGGCCTATGAAAAGCACCTGCTGTCGATGAAGGACAACGACCAGAGCCGCAACCTGGAAGCCCTGATCGACGCCGGCATCCGCTCGTTCAAGATCGAGGGCAGGTACAAGGACATGGGCTATGTGAAAAACATCACCGGCCACTACCGCCGCCTGCTCGACGAGATCATCGAGCGCCGGCCGGAGTTCGTGCGCGCCTCCAGCGGCCGCACGCGCCTCATGTTCACGCCCGACGTGGACAAGAACTTTCACCGCGGCCACACCGACTATTTCGCGCAGGGCCGCCAGCAAGACATTGGCGCCTTCGATTCGCCGAAATACGTGGGTGTGGAACTGGGCACGGTCAGCCGCATCGCGGCCGACCATTTCGACCTCGTGACGAATGCGCCCATGGCCAACGGCGACGGCCTGAACTACATGCACAAGCGCGACACGGTCGGCATCCAGGCCAACCGCGTCGAAAAGCTGGGCGAGGATGCGGAAGGCCAGCGCTGGCGTATCTTTCCGAACGAAGTGATGAGCGCCCTGCCCGGCCTGAAGGCCGGCACCGTCATCCATCGCAACCGCGACCACCAGTGGGAAGGCGCGCTGCAGAAGAAGTCGGCGGAACGCAAGGTGACGTTGCACCTGACACTTTCCGAACATGCCGGCGGCCTGCGCCTGTCGCTGCGGGACGAGGACGGCATCGTCACTACGACAGACGCATCCATCGCCCTGCAGCCGGCGCAGCAGGCCGCGCAGGCCGAGGCGTCAGTGCGCGCCAGCCTCGGCAAGCTCGGCAATACCATGTTCGAGGCCGGCGACGTTTCGCTGGCGCTGTCGCAAGCCTGGTTCGTGCCCGCGGCGGCCATCAATGCACTGCGCCGCGCCGCCATCGCCGCGCATGAAGAGGCGCGCCTGAAAGCATGGCAGCGTCCGACGCGCAAGCAGGCGGCCGATCCGCTGCCCACCTATCCGGAAACGCAGCTCTCCTATCTCGCCAACGTCTACAACGAAAAGGCGCGCGCCTTCTACCACAAGCACGGCGTGCAGCTGATCGATGCGGCATACGAAGCGCATGAGGAAGCGGGCGAAGTGTCGCTGATGATCACCAAGCATTGCCTGCGCTTCTCGTTCAATCTTTGCCCGAAGCAGGCCAAGGGCGTGCAAGGCGTGCAGGGACAGGTGCGCGCCGAGCCGATGACCCTGGTGAGCGGCAATGAGCGCTACACGTTGCGCTTCGATTGCAAGCCCTGCGAGATGCACGTGGTCGGCGCGATGAAGCCGGGCATCCTCAACGCGCCGCCGCCGTCCGCGGTGCCGTACAGCCCGCTGGTATTCCACCGGAAGCGCCCGGCGACTGCCTGATCGCGTTGCGGCGGGTTTCGCTGCGCTCTACCCACCCTACCGTCCTTTATAAAGAACCGCAGGGTGGGTAAAGCGAAGCGAAACCACCATCCCGTCCTCGATAAAGAACCGTAGGGTGGATAGAGCGCAGCGAAACCCGCCATGCACCCCCACCAGCACTTCCAAACGCACATCGAACGCGCCGCAACCGCACGCGCCTGATGTTCACGCCGAGCGCCCTTACCTTCCCCTGCGCCGGTAGAGGTAATACCCGACGCCGACGATCGCCGCCGTCACCGCCACCTTCCGCGCCAGTCCGGCGCGGTTGTGCCTGAACTCCGCCCGGATGCCCATTTCGCCGAGCACGTTCGGGATGTGCCCGTGCATGAGATCCTCGCCGATCCCCTCGAACATGTTGACGCGGTCGGCAAGCAAGAGCAGCAGCCAATGCCGGATATCGTTCTCGCTGAGCTTGTAGGCCACGTCGCGGATCTTTCCGCTCAGGCCGGAAGGCGGCGTACTGGTGCCGAACACGGGCGTGACGCCGGGCCGCTCCGTCGAGTGGTAGACCTTCATCCGGATCGGCTGGTCTTCGGGGCGATCCCAGTGCACGCCTTCCAGGCGCGGCGGCGTCCTTTCCATCGGATAGGCGGGCCGGTTCTTGTGGTCGAGGTCGGCGCCCCAGCCCTGGATATGCGAAAAATCCCGTTGCGGCGCGGTAGGGCCGGGCGGATGCTGCCCGCTGGTGTCGCGCCCGGCAGCCGTCGTTTCGTTTGCATTCATGATGATCTGCTCCTCAGAGTGGGCTTCAGTGGACAAGCTGCAGCCCCGCGGCAGGCGGGATCAGCACTGTCTTGATGCAGTTGTCGAGCTTGCTGGAAAAGATGTGATAGGCGTCGGACACCTCTTCCAGCGGCACGCGGTGCGTGATGATCTTCCGCGGTTCGAGGCGGCCGGCCTGGATGTGTTCGATCAGCCGCGGCAGGTGCCGCTTCACGCTCGCCTGGTTCATGCGCAGCGTCAGGCCCTTGTTGAGCGCGTTGCCGATCGGGACCGCGTTGAAGGTGGGACCGTATACGCCGACGATCGACACAGTGCCACCCTTGCGCACCGAATTGATCGCCCAATGCAGGGCAGTGGCCGCGCCTGCTTGCAAGGGGATGTAGCGGCCAGTCAGGCTTTGCACCGCGCTGCCGGCGGCCTCGCAGCCCACGGCATCGATGCACACGTCCGCACCCAGCCAGTCCGTCATCTTCTTGATGTGCTCGGCCATGTCCCGCACGTCCTTGAAGTTGACCACTTCGCACTGCGCGAACTGCTGGACGAATTCGAGGCGGTACTCGACGTGGTCGACCACGATCACCCTTCCCGCCCCCATCAGCCAGGCCGACTTCGCCGCGAATATGCCGACCGGGCCGGCGCCGAACACCACGACCGTATCGCCCTCCTCGATCTCGCCCATCTCGGCGGCCTGGTATCCGGTCGGGCAGGCATCGGTGAGCAGGACTGCGTCGTCGACGTGCAAGTCTTGGGGAATGACGGTGGGACCGACATCCGCCAGTGGCACGCGCACGTACTCGGCCTGGCCACCGTCATACCCGCCAGCGGTGTGCGAATAGCCGTAGATCGCGCCGACCGCACTCGCCTGCGGGTTCGTGTTGTGGCAGTTGCCGTAGAGTTCCTTCTGGCAGAAATAGCAGGAGCCGCAGAAGATATTGAACGGGACCAGCACATGGTCGCCCACCTTCAAGTGCTGGACCGACGGCCCGACCTCCTCGACCACGCCTGTGAATTCGTGGCCGAAGGTCATGCCCACGCGCGTGTCGGGCACCAGGCCGTGATACAGGTGCAGGTCGGACCCGCAGATGCAGGACCGCGTCACGCGCACGATGGCGTCGTTCGGGTGCTCGATGACGGGCTCGGGTTTTTGCTGGGCGCGCACGCGGAAGGGGCCGCGGTAGTTCATTGCTAGCATTGCGTACTCCTCAAGAAAGAGAAAGAACGCGGCGGCGCCGGCCAGCTGATCGAGTTGGTCGCGTGAAGGATCGGCGGTGGCTGCCGCCATGCGAATAACAGGGTCCGGCCGGCGCTACCGCCCGGTCGCAGGAGAGGGGCAGGCGATTGACCATCCGCCCATTCGGCTTATCCTGATTTTTTGTTAAGACCCGGGGGGCAGGAAAAGTTTCAGGCCTGCGGGGATTTTTTCGGGCGCTCCGGATCGCGAAGGGCGCCGCTATTCCATGGTAGAGACAGCGTCGCCGGAGAAGCGATCACGATCCAAGTAGGGGGAGAAGTGCCCGAACCGGTCTCCCTCGCCCTGCTGGGTCTCGGACTGGTGGGACTCGGCCTCAGCCGCCCCGGGAAAGCATAAGAAGGAGGGTTGTAAACCAGAAAAGGGGCCAGACCTTTCGATCTGACCCCTTCGATATGGCGCGGCCGGCAGGAATCGAACCCACGACCCCTTGGTTCGTAGCCAAGTACTCTATCCAGCTGAGCTACGGCCGCGAAAAACAAAATTATAGCACCCACTCAACAGAAATTGGAAGTCCCCCGGCTAAAAATGTAAGCCTTCTCCGGCAACCCCCACTCTCCTGCCCCCGCCGGAAACATTGTGATAGAGTCCTCTGGCGATAATTGCCCATTGTCAACAACAGGTCGCGGTACGCGAATTGCTTGCGGCAAACGGGTACCCGGATCCAGGAAAGAAGACACCACATGCTGCAAGCGGAATGGCTGCCCATCGTCATGCAGGGCTCGTTCAGCGAAATCTATCTCGTGGACTGCGATACCTTCCGTTTCGTCCATACGAACCAGGCGGCGCGCAAGAACCTGCACTACACCGCCAGCGAACTCTCGCAGATGACGCCGCTCGACCTCGCGCGCAGCGTCTCGCGCGAGGTGCTGCAGAACATCCTCATGCCGCTCGGCTGCGGCAAATCCAGCCGCGCCTCGCTGGACACGGTCCACACGCGCAAGGACGGCTCCACCTACCCGATCGAGTTCCGGCTGTTCTACTGCGGTTCGCGGCAGCCGGTCTACATCATGATCGGCAACGACATCAGCGCACGCCATGCATCGGCCAAGGCGCTGCGGCTGAGCGAAGCGCGCTTTCGCGCCATCGTGTCCAACACGCCGGGCCTGTTCTTCCAGTTCCAGCAGCGCCCCGACGGCAGCCTGGCCTTCCCCTACCTGAGCGACGGCTGCCATGCGCTGCTCGGCGTCGCGGCGGAGCGCCTGCGCGCGGATTCCAGCCTGTTCCTGAACCTCATCCAGCCGGAAGACCGGCCGTCCTTCCTCAAGACGATGAGCGAGTCGGCGGCCGAGCTGAAGACCTGGAACTGGGACGGCCGCATCTGGATCGAGAAGTGGAAGGACGTCAAATGGATCAACCTCCGCTCCACGCCGCGCGCCCTGCCCGGCGAAGGCGTGCAGTGGGAAGGCATCATGACCAACATCACCGAGAGCAAGCTGGAAGAGGAAGAAATCAAGCGCTCGCGCGCCCAGCTGGCCGAACTGTCGGCGCATATTGAAACGGTGAAGGAAAAGGAACGGACCCGCATCGCGCGCGAGATCCATGACGACGTCGGCGGCAACCTCACCGCCATCAAGATGGCGCTGGCGCTGGTGAAGAAGCGTCTGCCGGCCGAGGATGCTTCTCTCGCGGACAAAGCGGCCTATGTCGAATCCCTGGTCGACCGCACGATCGAGGCCATCCACCGCATTTCAGCCGACCTGAGGCCGGGCATTCTCGATTTTGGGATTGTGGCGGCCATCGACTGGCAGGCGAAGGAGTTCGAAAAACAACTGGGCATTCCCTGCGAGTTCAGCTCCAACAAGAAGGATATCGACCTCCATCCCGACCAGGCGACCGCGCTTTTTCGCATTTTTCAGGAAGCGCTTACCAATATTGGGAAACATGCGCAGGCAACCCGGGTCTCGGTGCGCCTGGCGCGGACCAACCGCAGCGTGCGGCTGGAGATCGCCGACAATGGGCGCGGCATCGAATCTACAGAGCGGTTGAAGCCGAAATCCTTCGGCATCCGCGGCATGACGGAACGGGCCAACGCCTTGGGCGGCCAACTCTCCGTCAGCGCGATTCCGGGGGGAGGCACGGAAGTTGCACTACGAATACCTCTCTCGGAATAACCAACAAATACTTGCAATGATGACAGCTGCCACTGAGACAATTCGCATCCTGATCGCCGACGACCACGCCATCGTGCGTGAAGGCCTCAAGCAGATCCTCGCCGACACCAGGGACATGGTGGTGGCCGGCGATGCCGAGAACGGCAACGACGCCATCAAGCTCGCCCGGCGCGGCGACTCCGACGTCCTGCTGCTGGATATCTCGATGCCCGACCGCAGCGGCATCGAGGTGCTCAAGCAGGTGAAGAAGGAAACGCCCAAGCTCGCCGTGCTGATGCTCTCCATGCACCGCGAAGACCAGTACGCGATCCGCTCGCTCAAGGCAGGCGCGGCCGGCTACCTGAACAAGCAGAGCGCACCGGCGGAGCTGGTGGACGCCATCCGCCAGGTGGCCGCCGGCCGCAAGTACATCAGCCCCGCCCTCGCGCAGGAACTGGCCAACCAGGTCGGCGACGAAAACCGCGAAACGCCGCCGCACGAAACCCTGTCCGACCGCGAATACCAGACGCTGGTCATGATCGCTTCGGGCAAGACGGTCAGCGACATCGCCGCCGAACTGACCCTGTCGGTCAAGACCATCAGCATGTACCGCTCGCGCCTGTTGCAGAAAATGAAAATGCGCCACAACGCCGAGCTCACGCATTACGCGATCAAGAACCATCTCGTGGAATGAACGCCGGGCGCCGGCAAAAAAACTGTACCGGACGGCGGGCTTCATCTTTCCTTTTTGCCCATCGCCCCTTAAAGTAGCAGGTTCCATTCAGTCACGTGCCCGCGGTCATCGGACGACCGGCCGCCCTCGCCATGCAAGACAAGAAAACGGAACAACAAAGTCCTGCCGATATCGCACGGGAAGCCTTCAAACGCCTCGCCGTTCGCCGCATCGTCCCCACGCCGGACGCCTATCGTGAAGTCTATGAAGAGATTTCCGGCAGCCGCAGCCAGGCCGGCGCGGAAAAAGTCCTTGCCGACCTTGCCGCCGGCCTCGCCGACGTGTCCGGCGAAGCCGGGCTGTTCGCCGCGCACTTCCGCCGCGCGCTGGATAAGCGGGATTGGGAAGCGTACAGCCGCGATCTGAACGAACTCATCGACAAGCACCTCGCCGCCGCTACCGCGCTTACCGAGGCCGCCGCGAAAAAAACCGCGGACCCGGCTCCGGCCAAACCGGCATCGATCCCCCTGGTCGATCCGGTGGAAACGCCGCCGCCGCGTTCCATTTCCCTGGTCGACGACGCGCCGCCCCCGCCCCTGAAATCCCAGGGTATCCCGCTGGTGGACGACGCGCCGCTGCCCGTGGTGATCAAACCCGCGAAGGCGGACAAGAGCGACCTGCCGGTGGTCGGCGAAACACGCCAGATGCAGATCCTGCGCGACCTGCTGGTGCGCACCCTGACACTGGCCGTCGGCTCCCTGCTGCGCGGCACGCCCGCCCTGCTGGCCGAAGCCGAACAGCTCGCCGCGGCCATCAAAGAGGCCCGCTCCGAGCAGGACCTCTCCGACATCAGCAACCGTCTCAAACAGCTGTGCTTCAAGGTCGAGCTCAAGGCCGAAGACATGGCAGAGGAACACGAGCTGCTGCTGCGCCTGTTCAAGCTCCTGCTGGAGAATGTCAGCGAACTGCTGGAAGACGATTCCTGGCTCAGCGGCCAGATCGCCAGCGTGATGGACCTCCTGTCCGGCCCGATCAGCTACAGCGCCCTGATGGACGCCACCCGCAGCCTCAAGGAAGTGATCTACAAGCAAAGCCTGCTCAAGCACAGCCTGACCGAAGCCAAGGTCACGGTGAAGAACATGATGGTCACCTTCATCGACCGTCTCGGCGCCGTCGCGGCCAGCACCGGCAACTACCACGAAAAGATGGACCAGTACGTGCACAAGATCGGCCAGGCCAAGGGCATTGCCGAGCTGAACCGCATCCTGCAGGACGTCATGGTCGACACCAAGGTAGCGCAGACCGAAGCCCTGCGCTCGCGCGACGAAATGCTCGCCGCACGGCAGGAAGTGCAGGATGCCGAAGCACGCATCCAGGAACTGGAAGGCAAGCTGGCGGAACTGAGCGAACTGGTGCGCGAAGACCAGCTCACCGGCAGCCTGAACCGCCGCGGACTCGACGAAGTCTTCGAGCGCGAAGTCTCGCGCTCGGAACGGCGCAAGTCGCCGCTGTGCATCGCCATGCTCGACCTCGACGATTTCAAGAAACTCAACGACACCCACGGCCACACCGCCGGCGACCATGCGCTGATCCACCTCGTGAAAGTGGTCAAGGATACCCTGCGCGCGATGGACGTGATCGCCCGATTCGGCGGCGAGGAATTCATGGTCGTGCTGCCCGAGACGCCGTTGGAAGATGCCGTCCAGACCGTCACCCGCGTCCAGCGCGAGCTGACCAAGCAGATCTTCATGTACAACAACCAGAAGCTGCTCATCACCTTCAGCGCCGGCGTGGCATTGCACACGCCCGGCGAAAGCCAGGAATCGATCATCCAGCGGGCGGATGAGGCCTTGTATAAAGCGAAGAAGGCGGGGAAGAACCGGGTGGTCGCGGCCTGAATGTTGGCGTGCAATGCGTCGAGGATTGTGTGGCGGGTTGCACTGATGCTCTGGCCAATCTGCGGTTTTCTCTGTGTGCGGTGGGTTTCGCTGCGCTCTACCCACCCTACCGTCCTTTATAAAGAAACGTAGGGTGGGTAGAGCGAAGCGAAACCCGCCAGACATCCCATAAAGAACCGTAGGGTGGGTAGAGCGCAGCGAAACCCACATGAACATCCCCGACTGACCGCAAGGTGGGCTTTACCAACCACAGCCCCGCGCACAAGCCCGGCTACGGCCTATTACGGCAAATATCAAACAAAACTTTAGGCCCGATTTTTCCACCCCTCCCCCGCCTCGCCGCAAACCCGCGCCGGCACTAGGAAAAGCGGCATTTCAGCGGCCCACAGGGGGATCATCCCGCCCCCGCCCAAAAACAAATAAATCCCTCCATTAAAGATTTCCCCGCCCGATCCGTAGAAGGATGTGTCCGGTCTGAGATCGGATGGGACTGAAAAATAAGCTGAAAATTTCCCTAAACTTTTTCCAGCCCCATCCGATAACGAATTCAACAGCGGTTCAATTGGCCCAACTGGGGTGAACCGAAGTTGAAAAACTTAACCGGAAATCGAACGGCCCCAGTCAATTTAGGAGAAATATCATGGCTGCTTTTATTAACACCAATATCTCGTCGCTCAACGCACAGCGCAACCTGAACTCCTCCCAAGGTGCACTGGCAAGCTCCCTGCAGCGCCTGTCCTCCGGTCTGCGCATCAACAGCGCAAAGGACGACGCAGCCGGCCTGGCGATCACCGAGCGCATGTCCACCCAGATCCGCGGCCTGAACCAGGCAGCGCGCAACGCAAACGACGGCATCTCCCTCGCACAGACCGCTGAAGGCGCACTGGGCGAAATCGGCAACAACCTGCAGCGTATCCGCGAACTGGCTGTGCAATCGCGCAATGCAACGAACTCGTCGGAAGACCGCGCAGCTCTTCAGAAGGAAGTTGCCCAGCTGAAGTCTGAAATCGACCGTGTCGCCAATGACACCTCGTTCAACGGCATCAAACTGCTCGACGGCAGCTTCACCACTCAGGCATTCCAGGTTGGCGCAAACCAAGGTCAGACGATCTCGATCAACTCGATCACGGATGCAAACATCGCCGCACTGGGTAGCTGGACCAGCATCGACACAGCGCATGCTCCGGTCACTGGCGTCGCTGCCGCCGGCAGCGGTGGCTCGGGGGCTGTGCCTGGCACGGGCTCCATCGACTTAAGCGGCGTTACGCCGACCAATGGTGACGGCTTTAACTTCGATGCATTCGATCTTACGATCGGCGGCACCACCTTCACCGTCGCAGCGACGTCCGGCGAAACCAGTGCTGCCGATGGTCGCATTGCTGCGGCAGCCAACATCAAGACCGCGATCGATGCGCAAAACATCGCCGGCCTGACTGTGACGGATAACGGTGACGGCACCCTGGACTTCTCCAATACCGGCGCGGCCGTAACTATCACGGACACCGACAACGTTCTTGGCGGCGACGTCACCGTTACCGCGCAAACCGCAGCAGTGCCTGGCACGTTCAACGCAATCACCGCCGGCCAACTGACGATCAACGGAACCGACATTACAGTCGGCGGCGCAGCCGACGCCGCGACCCGCGTGTCTGACCTGGTCACCGCCATCAACAGCAAGACTGATACCACCGGCGTCAAGGCTGAAGTATCGAGCGGCAATCTGATGCTGACGTCGGTCAGCGGCTCGGGCAACATCAATATCCAGGGTTCTGCCACCGCGGCAGTCATCCTGGAGCAGACCGGCCTGACGAAGGGCGACAATCTGGCCACCCCGGGCACCGCCCAGAACGGCTTTAACACGCTGGACATTTCCACGGTAACCGGCGCCGATAATGCAATCAAGGCAATGGATGCAGCCCTGAACGCAATCAACAGCGCCCGCGCCGACCTCGGTGCAGTGCAAAACCGCTTCACCTCGGTTGTCGCCAACCTGCAGACGACGTCGGAAAACCTGTCCGCTTCGCGCAGCCGTATCCAGGACGCAGACTTCGCAGCAGAAACGGCCTCGCTGACCCGCGGCCAGATCCTGCAGCAAGCCGGTACCGCGATGCTGGCGCAAGCCAACTCGCTGCCGAACAACGTGCTGAGCCTGCTCCGCGGCTAATCCAGACCGTACTAGCGAAAGAAAACCCGGCCAGTTCTCTGGCCGGGTTTTTCCCCATCCAGGGAGGTCATCATGGCAATACAACCGATCAACAGCGCTCCCCTCAGCGGGATTGAAATTGCGCAAAAAAGCAGCGTCGACGCCTCTCAGGCGGCAAAACCCGCTGCCGCTCCCGTGGAAACGGCCGCCGCCGTGCAGCAACCGGACACGATTCCAAGCATGCGCGCGCTGGAAAACGCGGTGAAAGACCTGAACAAGGCCATGCAGGCGCAATCGCAGAGCCTGGAGTTTTCCATCGATACCGATACCGACCGAACGATCGTGAAGGTCGTTGACCAGCAGACCAAGGAAGTCCTGCGCCAGATTCCGTCCGAGGAAGTCCTGCAGATTTCCAAGGCATTGAGCCAGGTGACCGGCCTGCTGATCCGCCAAAAGGCGTAAATCCGGCCGAACAGACAGGGAAATCGCCTTCTAAAGTCAGATTTAATCCTGCCGTTAACGAGTTACATTGTGATTTTCCGCAGGAGGCACGTGTGGCTCTCTCTTCTCCCGGCATCGGCTCCAACCTGGACATCAATGGCATTGTCAGCCAGCTGATGGCGCTCGAGCGGCAGCCTCTGAACAATATCAGCCAGAAGGAAGCCGGTATCAAGGCCAAGTTGTCGGCGATCGGCAACCTGAAAAGCGCACTGTCCACATTCCAGACTGCGGTTCGCTCGCTTTCCAGCGAAAGCAAATTCCAGGCAGTCCGCGCAACCGCCGCAGATACGGCGGTGGCGACCGTGAGCGGCTCCGGCAGCGCGACACCCGGCACCTATTCCCTCGAAGTCAGCAAACTGGCGCAGGCACAGAAACTCGCATCGGCGGGTCAGGCCAGCGACAAGACGGCAATCGGCACAGGCACGATCACCTTCGACTTCGGCACCATCGAGCTCGGCGCGAGCGGTTCGTTCGATCCAGCGACAGGCAAGTACACCGGCGCCACGTTCAAGAGCAACGGCGCGGGTGTCAAGACAGTCAAGATCGACAGCAGCAACAACAGCCTGGCCGGCATCCGCGATGCCATCAACAAGGCCGATATCGGCGTGACGGCATCCATCGTCAATGACGGCGGCACCTCGCCCTACCGCCTGGTACTGACGGAGCAGAGTACCGGCAAGACGAACAGCATGAAGATCTCCGTCGCCGAAGGCGGCGGGCTGGGCAACCTGCTCAACCACGATCCCGGCGGCACGCAGGCCCTTACCGAAACAATGACCGCGCAGAACGCGGAGTTCAAGGTGGACGGCCTCGCGATTTCCAAGCCGACCAACGTTGTCAGCGACGCGATTCCCGGCGTGACGCTGACGCTGGCCAAGACCAACGCAGGCTCGCCGACCAGTATCACTGTGACAAGGGATACCGCGGCCGTCACCACGGCGGTCACGCAATTCGTCACTGCTTATAACCAGATCAATCAGACGCTGACCAACCTGTCTTCGTACAACACGACGACAAAGGTGGCGGGCGTGCTGAACGGCGATGCCACCGTCCGCACCATCCAAACCCAGATCCGCGGCTTGCTGAGCGCACAGGTCGAGGGCGGAGGCGCGTTTTCCACGCTCTCGCAAGTCGGCGTCAGCCTGCAGAAGGATGGCACGCTGGCGGTCGACAACGACAAGTTGAAAAAGGCGATGGAAAGCAACTTCAACGATATTGCTGCCCTCTTCGCCGCCACCGGCAAGGCGACCGACAGCCTGGTGTCGTATGTCAGCGCCACGAACGCGACGGCGCCCGGCACCTATGCGGTCAACGTCACGAAGCTTGCGACCCAGGGGAAAACCGTTGGCCAGGCTGCGGCCGCACTCACCATCGGTGCGTCCAATGACACGCTGGAAGTGAAGCTGGACGGAAAGACGGCCACGATCAAGCTCGAGCAAAAGACCTATGCCAGCGCCGATGCGCTCGCGGCCGAGGTACAGGCCAAGATCAATGGCGCGGCGGATCTGGCCGGTTCTTCGGTCACGGTCTCGCAAACGGGCGGCGTGCTGACCATCATGTCCGCGCGCTACGGCTCCGATTCCAATGTCAGCATCACCGGCGGAAATGGCAAGGCAGGCCTCGTGGGCGGCACACCGACGACCACCGATGGCGTCAACGTCGAGGGCACGATCAACGGCGTAGCGGCCAAGGGCTCAGGACAGTTCCTGACCGGCGCCGATAAGAACGCTGCCGAGGGCCTGAAGGTGCAGATTACCGGAACCGCGCTTGGAAACCGCGGCACCGTCAGCTATTCAAAAGGCTACGCGTATCAATTCGACAAGATGATCGACTCGATGCTGGCCACCAAGGGCCCTGTTTCCTCCCGTACGGACGGTTTCAACGAGTCGCTCAAGAGCCTCGACAAGCAGAAGGAGCGGATCAATGACCGGCTGGAACAGGTCGAGAAGCGATACCGGGCGCAATTCGCCGCACTGGATGTGATGCTGGCGAATATGACGAAAACCAGCAATTACCTGGCACAACAGTTGGCAAACCTGCCCACGTCGCAATAAAGGGGAAGTGAATGTTTGGATCGACGCGCACTGGCGCAAACGCTTATGCCACGGTCGGAATCGAAACCGGTGTGGCCGCGGCAAGCCCGCACAAGCTGGTCGTCATGCTGTTCGAGGGTGCAATGATCGCCATCAGTAGTGCGATCCAGCATCTCCAGTCTGGCAACACTGCCGCCAAGGGCCAGGCAATTTCAAAGGCCATCACAATCATCGAGAACGGGCTTCGCGCCAGCCTCGACAAGAAGGTGGGCGGCGATATCGCATTGAATCTCGATGCGTTGTACGAATACATGTGCAGCCGCCTCATCATCGCCAACGCGAAAAACCAGGTTGCGGTGCTCGAAGAAGTGTATCAACTGCTGAAAGGCTTGAAGGATGCGTGGGAGTCGATCCCTGCGGCGGCCAACCCGCAACCCTCGCCTGCAGCGCCCAAGCCCGTGGCCTATGACCCGCTCGCTCCGCAGCAACCGTCACGTCTCATGAAAGCCTGATCATATGGATAACCAGGAAATCATCTCCCTCTACGAGGCCGTTGCCGACACTACTGACAAGATGCTCGCCGCGGCGCGCGTCGGGGACTGGGAACAATTGGCAGCCCTTGAGACGCACTGCTCGAACCAGGTCGAGATCATCAAGCAGAACGACCAGCAGCGGTTGCCGCTCACCCCGACCGCACGCGAGCGCAAGGTGAAGATCATCAAGAAGATTCTCGACGACGACCGCCAGATTCGTGACATTACCGAGCCGTGGATGGCGCAGCTGTCCGCCATGATCAACAGCGCCGGCACCGAGCGTAAACTCTCCCAGGCTTACGGCGCGAACCAGAGCGGTTGACCGTCATGCTGCCGCGGGCCGACCTTAATCAAACCCGGCCCCCGGCCTCCCTAGAGGCCGCAACGACGCTTGTTTCGTCGACCGATGCGCGCCTCGAAGTATTCCGCCGCCTCAACCAGATCGCCATCGGCCGCGAGCTGCAGGGGACCGTGGATGCGATGCTCGATGACGGCACCTACCTGGTCAAGGTGGCCGATGCCACCGCCCGCATGGCCTTGCCGGTCGGCACCAAGGTCGGCGACAACCTTTCCCTCGTGCTCATTGCCAAGGACCCGCGCCTGACATTCCTGCTGACCCAGCAGCAAGGCAGCGCCCCTGCATCGCTGAGCACGACCGCGCGCCTGGTCGACCATCTCCTGCAATCTGCGCCACAGGACGGCACGCCTGCCGCCGTCACGACGCGCACTCCCCTCGTCCCTGCGCCCGGCGCGCTGGAGCCGAAACAGGTCGCGGCCGCGCTGCAGAATGCGCTATCGGGGAGCGGGCTGTTTTATGAGTCGCACCTGCACGAGTGGATCAGCGGAACACGAACCGCCGCCGAGCTCAAGCAGGAACCGCAATCCCAGCTGACCGCGAGCCTGAAGCCTCCTGCCGCGCAGGACGCCGCGAACGTCGACCTCGCGCGATTGGCCGCGAACTTCCGCGAGCTGGGCGAAGGCGCGCAGAAACTGGTCCACCTGATCCGTGAGGCGCAGTTGCCCGCTGCCGGCGGCGCGACCGACGCCGACCTCATTGCACCGCCCCAACCCGCCCTGCCCACCGTCGAACCCGAAGCCGCCCGCATCATCAACCTGCAGCTCAACACCCTGGAAAACCAGATGGTGCGCTGGCAGGGCCAGCTCTGGCCGGGCATGCCGATGGAATGGGAAGTCCAGGAAGACAAGCCGGAAGGCGGCGGCGCGCAGGGCGACCCGCAGCAATCGGTGTGGACCAGCACCGTGCGCTTCGAGCTGCCCCATCTCGGCGACGTCTCCGCCACCATCCGCCTCGCGGGCGACCGGGTGCACGTCCAGCTCAGCACCGGCACGGAGGATGCCGCGTCGACCGTGCGCGCCTTCGGCGGCCTGCTGGCCGAGCGGCTGGATGCGGCAGGCGCGCCGCTCGACTCATTCACGGTGAACCGGCATGGATCGCCCTAAGCCTTCACAGAACGCGGTCGCGCTCGCCTACCAGACCGGCGACCTCGCGCCGAAGGTCGTGGCCAAGGGCCGCGGGCTGATTGCAGAGGAAATCATCCGGCGCGCGCGCGAGAACGGCGTGTTCGTGCACGAATCGAAGGAGCTGGTCGCGCTGCTGATGCAGGTTGACCTGGATAGACATATTCCACCAACTTTGTACCGGGTAGTGGCGGAATTGCTCGCATGGCTTTACCATATCGACGCGCTCAAGCACACTGGAGACAAGGGGCCGCATCCCCGCCCCCTACAAAGACCCGAGAAGCAGGAATAAATGTCATTCGCAAACAAGTTCGGAATGGAGGACGTCAGCCCGTACCAGGTGCACTCGCGCCGGGAGATCATCGGGCTGCTGCGCTCCATGCAGGAACGCAACCAGCTCGTGACCATGCAGGCTGCCGGCGGCGCGGACGCGGTCGTCACGTCCATCCTGGAAGTCGACGAGCAGAGCGGCATGGTGGTCATCGACCGCGCCCCGACCAATACGATGAACCAGCGGTTGATGGGCAGCGACAACGTCTCCTTCGAAACCGTCCTCGATAACATCCGCATTCTGTTTTTCACGAACAAGGTCGGGGAATGCCTCTATGACAACCTTCCCGCCCTCTACATCGCCATCCCGTCCAGCCTGATCCGGCTGCAACGCCGCGAGTACTATCGCGTGCCGACGCCGGTCGCCAACCCGGTGCGCTGCTCCATCCGCGTCCCTCCCGACGACGAATCCGCCGGGCCGGGCACCACGGTCGTCGTCACGCTCAAGGACATCAGCGGCGGCGGCATCGGCGTGATCGACGAGAAGAAGCTGCTGGACAACACCATCGGGCGCGTCTACAAGGAGTGCAGGATCGACCTGCCGGGCGGGACGGTGGTGACCTGCGCGCTGCAGGTTCGGAATTCACATGACCTGACGCTGGCAAGCGGCAAATCGATCCGCAAGATCGGATGCATGTTCGTCAACCTGCCCAGCCCGATGCTCGCGGCGGTGCAGCGTTACATTACGAAGCTGGAACGCGAACGGAATGCGAAGGCGACGGGGTTGACCTGAGGTGTTGCGGTGGGTTTCGCTGCGCTCTACCCACCCTGCCGTTCTTTAGGTGCATGGTGGGTTTCGCTTCGCTCTACCCACCCTACGTTTCTTTATAGAGGACCGTAGGGTGGGTAGAGCGAAGCGAAACCCACCAGCGCCTCTAAAACATCAAACCGACATATTCATGATGTCGTGATACGCCGACACCAGCTTGTTGCGGACCTGGATGGTCGCCTGGAATGCGATATTGGCTTTTTGGGAGTTGATCATGACGTCCGAGAGGTTGATGGTGTCGTCGCCCATCACGAAGCGCTTGGCGAGATCCTCGGATTTCGTTTGCGCGCTGTTGACCTGGTCCAGCGCGGATTTGAGGGCGCCGGCAAAATCGGCACGGGCGGCTGCCTTTTCCCCCTGCACGGGACCGAGCGCGCTTTCCGGACGGGTTGCCGCAGCCTTGAGCTGGGCGATCATCGACTCGATCTTGCTTGCATCGATCATTCCGGTTTTCATGCACTCCTCCTTGCGGCATTGCCTTTTTTCACAGCGCTAAGGTAACACGCGAAAAAACCGCTACGGGCGGTGATAAACACAGAAAAAAGTGCTCTGTTCCAACGATCGAATTTGCTTAACAGGAAGAAAATCCCGTACTAAGGGAAAAACCTCGAAAACCTCGAAGTGCAGGACCAACATGACCAATAACATCAAGTTCGACAGCATCGCTGGAGGCGCATTGTGGCGGTAGCCGGCGAAGGCGCCGTCGTACCGGCGTCCCCGGGAGGGATCGTCGGTTTCGCCCAGACGCCGGGCGGGCGCAACTTTTTCCTGATGCTTGGCGTCGCCGCCGTGGTCGGCGTCATGTCCGGTGTCTGGCTCTGGAGCCAGCAGCCGGACTACCGCGTGCTGTTCTCGAATTTCTCCGACCGCGACGGCGGCGCCATCGTGGCCGCGCTGCAGCAGTCGAACGTCCCCTACAAGTTCGCCGACGGCGGCAGCGCCATCCTGGTGCCGGCCGACCAGGTGCACGATGTGCGCCTGAAGCTCGCCGCACAGGGCCTGCCCAAGGGCGGCAACGTCGGCTTCGAGCTGATGGAAAACCAGAAGCTGGGCGTGTCCCAGTTCCTCGAACAGGTCAATTTCCAGCGCGCCCTCGAAGGCGAGCTGGCTCGCTCCATCCAGTCGCTCGGCGCGGTCCAGGCCGCGCGTGTTCACCTTGCGCTGCCCAAGGCTTCCGTCTTCGTCCGCGACCAGCAGAAGCCGACCGCATCGGTCCTGCTGAACCTGCATGCCGGGCGCACCATGGACCCGCAACAGGTCAGCGCCATCGTGCACCTGGTCGCCAGCAGCGTGCCCGACCTGCCGACCAAGAACGTGACCGTGGTCGACCAGAACGGCAACCTCCTGTCCGAAACCGGCAAGACCAACAGCAACGGCCTCGACCCGACCCAGCTCAAGTACGTGCATGAACTGCAGCAGAGCATCATCAAGCGGATCGAATCCATCGTCTCGCCCATCGTCGGCGCAAACAACGTGCGTGCCGAAGCGACGGCAGACGTCGATTTCTCGCATACCGAGCAGGCCGCCGAAATCTACAAGCCGAACGGTACGCCGAACGCCTCCGCCATCCGCAGCCAGCAGACCAGCGAGTCGCAGAGCAATTCTCCCCTGGGTGCGGCCGGCGTGCCCGGTGCGCTGAGCAACCAGCCGCAGCCCAACGCCACCGCGCCGATCGCCGGCAGCCCGCAGCAGCCGGCGGCCAACATGGCAGCGCCGAGCGGCAACGTGCAGAAAGACATGACCGTCAATTACGAAGTCGACAAGACGGTGCGCTACGTGCAGCAGCCGATGGGCGGCATCAAGCGTCTGTCGGTGGCCGTGGTGGTCAACTACAAGAAGGAAGTCGGCAAGGACGGCAAGGTGACGATGAAGCCGCTGACCGACGATGAGAAGACCCAGATCACCGACCTGGTGAAGGAAGCGATGGGCTTCAACAAGGATCGCGGCGACAGCCTGAACGTGGTCAACAGCCCGTTCGCCGGCGCGGAGAAGGAAGTGATTCCGGAAATGCCGCTCTGGAAGCGTCCGGAAGTGATCGATATGGGACTGAGCGGCGGCAAGTACGCGCTGGGCATCGGCATCCTGCTCTACCTGTTCTTCGCCGTGCTCAAGCCGTTGTTTGCGAAGATCATGAAGACCTTCGAGCCGCCGCCTCCGCCCCAGATCGAGCAGGATGCGGTCGTGCAGCTCTCGCATGACGTGGAACCGATGGGCCAGAAGCCGCGCAGCTATCAGGACAACCTCGAAGCCGCCAAGACGCTGGCCCGGAACGATCCGAAAATGGTTGCAAATGTAGTCAAGGCATGGGTAGGAACAAATGAATGAGGATGGCGTAACAAAAGGGGCGATCCTGAT
>NZ_DASRXF010000049.1:0-14531 GCF_035654295.1 Noviherbaspirillum sp.
CGGGACGACATACGGGAAGACTCCTTCCAAGGCATCGCGCGCTCCAGATTGTTGCAACGCGATGATCATAAAAGGTGTTACCCATGTCTCCCGACAGGTGTTACCTATGTCCCCCGGCTATACACGCAGCGAAACCCACCAGGTCATAAAGGACGGTAGGTCGGGTAGAGCAGCGAAACCCACACGCGCTCCTTGCTACAGCAAGTCTCGCAGCCGGTAATACAACACCCCGAGCGCAACCGCCGGCTTGCGTATCCACGCCCCGCGCGGAAACGGCGCATGGCGGATGCGTGACAGCAGGTCGAAGCGTTCCGCATGCCCCGCCACCACCTCCGCCACCATGCGCCCCGCCACGCCGGCCAACGCCAGGCCATGTCCCGAAAATCCCTGCAGGTAATAGATGTTGTGCTCCAGCCTGCCGAAATCCGGCGCGTGGTTGATGGTGGCATCGACGTAGCCGCCCCAGGTGTAGGGTACGGACAGGTCCGACAGCTGTGGAAACACCGCCAGCATCCGTTGCCGCACATGCTCGACGAGGTTGCGCGGCGTGGCGCCGCTGAAGGCATCGGCGCCGCCGAACAACAGCCGGTTGTCCGCGGTCACGCGGAAATAGTCGAGCACGAAGTTGGTGTCCGACACCGCTGCCCGCCGGCGGATCAGCGCATCGGCCCGTTCCCCGGCCATCGGTTCGGTCGCGATGATGTAGGTACCCACCGGGATGATGCGGCGCATGAGCTCGGGTGCGATGCTGCCGCCGAACTGGTCGAGGTAGACGTTCCCGGCCAGCACCGCGAAGCGGCATTCGACCTCGCCGGCGGATGTCTTGATCAGCGGGTGCGGCCCGCGCCGGATAGCCGTCACCGCAGAGCCCTCGTACAGGCGCACCCCGGCCGCGCCAGCCGCCTCGGCCAGCCCGAGGCAGTATTTCAGCGGATGCAGGTGGCCCGCCTGCGGATCGTAGGCGCCGGCATGGAATTGGTCGCTCGCGATCCATTCGCGGATTTCAGCGCTGCCTATCCATTGCATCGGATAGCCATAGGCGCAGGCGAGATGCTCGACCAGCGCATCCAGGTCGCGCGCCTTGCGCGCAGTAGTGGCCAGCGTCATGCAGCCGTGCGTGTAGTCGCAGGCGATGCCGCAGCGAGCGATGCGCTCTTGCAGCAGCTGCACGGCCTCGATCGAGATGTCCCACGCGCGGTGCGCATCTTCGCGCGGCAGCTGGCGCTCCATCGCGGCCTGGCCGGCGTATCCCGGCAGCACCTGCCCGCCGTTCCTGCCCGAGGCGCCCCAGCCGAAACGGCGCGCCTCCAGCAGGGCGACCGAATAACCGCGCGCCCTGAATTCGAGCGCGCTCGACAAGCCCGCATAGCCGCCGCCGACCACGCAGATGTCGGCACGGACGCGGCCCTGCAGCGGCTGGCGCGCCGGCGGCCGCACCACGGACGCTTCATGGTACGAATTGTCGTTCAGCCCGGATTCTTTTTTCAGCAGCACGGGAAGTCCCGGAGAGGACTGCAGCGGCGTCAGCTGACGCGGAAGTTCATGAATTGCCAGGGGTCTTCCCTGTCCATGTCTTCGCCGAACAGTGGTGCCCTGCCCTTGAGCGGCGTCCAGTCGCTGAACACCCCGGCCATCTCGCCGAGATAGGGCCGGGCGATTTCCATGACCGCTTCGTGGTCGAGGTCTTCCGGCTCCAGCACCCCGGCGCGCGGCCGGTGCAGCGCCAGCACCATGCCGGCCAGCACGCCCGCCGCCACCTGCAGGCTGGTGGCGCTGTTATGCGGGGTCAGGGCGCGCGCCGCGTCGATCGACAGGCGCGAACCGTACCAGTAGCTGCCGCGCGCATTCCCCATCAGCAGCACGCCGAGTTCATCCGTGCCGGACACGATGTCGTCGCGGATGATGCGCTTCCCGTCCTGCGGCCGCCAGTTGCGCCCCGCCAGCTCGTGCAGCGACAGCACGGCGTCGTCGCAGGGATGGTAGGCATAGTGCACCGTCGGCCGGTAGACCGTTTCGCCGTCGCGCTGCAGGGTCAGGTAATTAGCGATGGAAATCGATTCGCCATGCGTGATCATGAAACCGTGGTATTCCCCCTCCAGCGGCGTCCAGCTGCGTACGCGGGTGCCGGCGCCCGGGCGGTCGAGGTAGATGGCGGCGCCGCATCCGAAGGCGTGGCGCCTGGCATCCGCCGGCCAGCGGCGCTCATGAGCGCCCCATCCCAGTTCCGCGGGTTGCAGGCCTTCACTAATGAAACCGTCTACCGACCAGGTATTGACGAACTCGTTGCGGCGCTTGCGCTGCGCGCTCACCTGGGTGTCGCGTTCGGCGATGTGGATGGTCCGGATGCCGAGCCGCCGCGCGAGAGCCGCCCACTGCGCACTGCCGGCCGGGCGCCCGGCGTCGATGTCGTTGTGGGCGGCGATGTTCAGCAGCGCCTGCTTGACGAAGACCGATGCGAGCCCGGGATTGGCGCCGAAGGTCACGATCGCAGTCGGGCCGCCGGCGTGCTCGCGGCTGAACGCAAGGATCTGCTCGCGCAACCCGTAGTTGGATCGCTGCGAGGCCGTGCGCGAGGTATCGGTGTAGCCGCCGGCCCAGGGCTCGATGCAGGTATCGAGGTAAAGCGCGCCGCGCTGCCAGCACAGTTCGAGCAGTGCCTTGCTCGATACGTCGACCGAAAGGTTGAGCAGGAAGTCGCCCTCGGCGAGACGCGGTGCGAGCGCTTCGACGTAGTTGCCGGGGGTCAGGGGGAGTACCGAAAAGCCGGCGCGATATTCCTGCGCGATGGCAGCGCCGCCGGGGTCGGCTGTCAGGATGCTGATCTGTTCCGGATGGAGTTCGAAATGACGGTGCAGAAGGGGCAGCACCGCCTGTCCAATGCTGCCGAACCCCACCATCACGACCCTGCCGGGCAGGCGTGCATAACGTGCAATGGGTGTCATGGTCGTCCGTCCGTTGATTCCCCTGGAATATCAATTGGACAAACAGCGGACGGCGCGGTTGCAGTGGTGACCCGGCAACAGATGCCGGGGGCACACGTTTAATCCGGGCGCTTGCCAGGGCTGCCGGGCGCCTTCTCCTCGACTGCCGCCTCCGGCTTGAGGAAGTCGAAATCCAGCAGCACCTCTTCCTTCGGCGCTTCCTGCGGCGCCGGTTCGAGGATCGCCGCGGGCAGCTCGGGCACGGCATGCGCGTCTGCTTCCGCCTTGAGGAAGTCGAACTCCATCAGGTTGCCGTCCTCTGCCGGCGTGGCGGGCAAGTCGAGTGCAGGAACTTCGGGGACCGAGGCCACGCTTTCTGCAGCAGGCTTGGTGAAGTCGAAATCGATCGGGCCGGGGCCGGTTTCGCGCACCTCCTCGTCAAGGGCGGGCAAGGCAGGCGGCGCTTCGGCCTGCTCCAGCAGGCTGTCGAGGTCGGCACCGGCATCTTCGCGTGCGGGTTCGGCGGGAGAGTCGAGTTCGGGCAAGGGAAGGTCTTCGTCCGGTGCCGCGCGGGGCGCTTTGTCTTCCGGCACGCGCTCCAGCACGAGCTCGGTTACCGGTATGGCCGGCTTGGCCGGCGCGATCGCATACAGCGGATTGGCGGGATCGATTTCCCGGCCCAATTCTGCAGCCTGTGCCCAGTGGTCACCCTCGCCGCGCGTCATGCGGTGCAGTTCGCGCGCGAGCGCATCGAAGCCCTGCGTATCCTTGCGGCCCGCATAGATGGACAGCAATTTCACGCGTACCGGATGGCGGTCCGGCTGCTTGTTCAGGGCGTCCTTGAGGATGTCCTCGGCCTGCACGTCACGGCCATAGGCGATGTAAACATCGGCTTCGGCCAGCGGATCGACTTCATGCGCATGGCCGCCCTGCAGCAGGACGCCGGCGGCAGGCGCAGTGGCGGCATCGCCGGCGGCGGAAGCGTTTTTGTCTCGCGGCGCATCGTCATACAGGCTGGTCTCGAACGGCTTCTTCGCCTTGCGCCGGCGGGCATACAATCCGGCGGCGCCAAGCAGCGCGACCAGCAGGCCGGCGCCGGGAATGAGGTAATCCGCTTCTTCCTCCGGTGGCGGCGCAACCGGCTTGGGTGCGGCAGGCGCGGGCGCGGCGGGTGCGGATGCGGGCGGTGCCGCGGGCTTGGTCTCGGATGCTGGGGCGGGAGCCTCGGCTGCTGGTGCTGCTGGTGCTGCTGGTGCTGCCGGTGCTGCCGGTGCTGCCGGTGCGGATTCTGCAGCGGCGGGCTTGGCGCCGGCTTTCGCCGCCTCATTCTGCTTCTGCATTTCCGCCAGGAGCTTGTTCGTGACTTCCAGCAGTGTCTGCAGCTCGGTGACTTTCTGTTCCAGCGCCTTGACGCGCGCATTGGCCTCGGCCATCTGCTTTTCCATGGCCGCATAGTCTTCGAGCGCGATCATGCCGGCCTTGTCGTCGGTTGCCGAGACGGCGGTCACACCGGACAGGGTCAGGCGCGGGCGCGTGCCGGAATCGGCCGGTGCTGCCGGCTTGGCGGCGGCGGTCTTCTTTGGCGCCTGGCGCTCGACGGCGCGCGGCGGCTGGCTGGACGACCGGGCGGCCGCCTGCGGTGCCGGCTTCGCGGCCTGCGCGGGACGGGCGGGCGGCGCCGCAGCCTCGCCCACCGGCGCCACTGTTGCCACCTGCGGGCCGTCAGTGCCTGCCGGGTCGAGCAGGAACACGTATTCCCGCACCACGCGGCCGGTGCCGCTGTTCAGTTCGAGCAGCATGTCGACGAAGGGCTCGTTCACCGGCTGGGTCGACATGATGCGCACGAACTGCCTGTCGCCGCGCTGTTCGACGGCGAAGCGCAGGGACATCAGCACGGGATTGAATTCGATATTGGCCTGCCGGTAAGCGTCGAAGCCGGCCAGCTTGACGGTAAGCGGGCCGTCTTCCTGGCGCGCGGCCGACACCAGTTCGATCTCGGCGCGCAGCGGTTGTCCGAGGGATGACATGACGGTGAGGTCTCCCCATCCTGCCGCGCCTGCATTGGAAAACAGCATCGTTGTCGCAACTGCGGCGCTGAGCTTCTTGAGTTGAAACCGGATCGGTTTCCGAGGGGATGGGGAAAACATCAACAGTCTGCCAGTGTGAAGAGGAGGTATGCTATGACGCAGCTTGTCGTGCGTCAATCTTCCTTAAACACTGGTTTAACTGTCATTGCCGCATTGATAATCGGAGGACGCACATGCCCTTCCGGCGCGCCGTGCGCGTTGCCGGAGTTTGTCTGTCGCCTCGACCGGCTGGCCGCTGTTACGGCGCGTGCGCTCCGTCTCCCATGCGTGGAATAGTGCGGTCTCGGGAGAAGCTGCCTTCTTCAAAACTCACTTCCAGGTCTTCCGCCGTGCCCGCGCCGCCTTGGCGCGTGTACAGCGCGACCGCATAGTCACGCAGTGCCAGCTGCTGCTCTTCCTCGCTCAGGTCGCGCCACGGCTTGCCGCGATGCTGCGCAATCACTTCCTCGACGGAAAACTCGACGGAGCTGTCGATACCGTCGCCGCGAATCTTTGCTTTAATGCCATCCATCGCCATTCCTCCTGCATGTGTTCGGGGCGCGTGATGCAAGCGAAAGACATGCCTGTCGTTGTGGATGAACTGTCACCGGAATTTGCACTCTATCCATACCCATCGTGCAAGCGGAGGATGGAAATGGATGTAGAAGTCATTTACCGCCAGCCTGACGGCTCGCAGACCCTGCTTGGCATCCGGAAACTGGACGACATTCCCGCCATGGACAAGCCGTTCGCGCTCGACGACCGGCAATATGTGGCGAAGTCGTATTCCGGGCCGGATGCACAGGGACGCTACCGCCTGTTCCTGGAAGACGATCCGGGCGCAACGCGTCACTGACATGTCGACCGGCTTCAGCCCCGCCGACCCGACCACGGCCAGCCCCGACCGCGTGCGCAGCGTGAGCGGCACGCAAGTCAACCGCGAGATCGACCGCGCCACCGACAGCAACATCGAACGCTATGCCAACGGCACACGCGCCGAAATCCACGAACGCATCCATGCGCTGGATCGCGAATGGGACATCGAGCGGGCGCTGGAGGTGAACGCCACGACGCTCGCCCTCACCGGTCTGGTGCTGGGCGCCGCGGTGGACAGGCGCTGGCTGGCGCTGCCGGGTTTTGTGCTGGCCTTCCTGCTGCAGCATGGGCTGCAGGGATGGTGCCCGCCGGTGCCGGTGCTGCGGCGCATGGGATTCCGGACGCGCGAGGAAATCGACCGGGAAAAGTATGCACTCAAGTCGGCCCTGGAGTGGCCTTGAGCGATGGAAAGAATAGAGAAGCGTGACGGGCAGGCGCCGCCAGCCGGCGCGCCCCCGCCACCGGACCTGAGGGACCTATACCAGTCCGAGGATGCGGCCGATCTCGGCGATATAGCGGCTGTCCTGCAGCACTTCGCTTTCGACGCGCGCGGTCATGTCCTGCAAGGTGCCGCGTACCGTGTGCAGCTTTTCCTTCACCAGCCCGTGCTGGCTGTCCCCGCTGGCGAGCAGCTGCTTGAGGGTGTCGATTTCCTGCCGCAGGGCCTGCACGTCCGGACGGTCGGCAGGTGCGTGCGCAAGCTCCTGCTCCATCGCTGCCACAAGACTGCGGACCCTGTCGAGGCTGAAATTCTCATTGGTGTTCATGGCTGCTGGTCCTTGATGTGATGGTCACGCATTCATTGTAGCCCCGGCACGGTTTTCCGCACACCCACATGTGCGGTGGCCCCATCTTTGCATGGTGTGAGAGGGGCATGAATCAAGGGATTTATGGGAAGGAGAAAGCAATGAAATCCGTACATCCATCCTCGCCGTCCTTCCAGCCGGGAAGGCATCTCGAGGTACTGGACGAGCCGGTGCACGACGCCGCGCGCGACGCTGAAAAAATGACATCGCCCGCGGTTTGCACGGCATGCGGCGCAGTGTATAGCGAAGGCCACTGGCAGTGGACGTCGCCGCCTTCGCACGCGATGCAGATGCGCTGCCCCGCATGCCGCCGCATGGCCGAAGGCCGGCCAGCGGCCCATGTGGCGATTTCGGGCGCGTTTGCCCAGCAGCGCGGCGGCGAGATCGCGCAGCTTGTGCGCGAGGTGGAGCATCGTGAAAAGACCGCGCACCCCCTGCGGCGCGTGATGGCGATCGAGTCGCGCGAAGACGAGCTGGAAGTGCAGACGACCGACGTCCGCCTGGCGCGGGACATCTGCGTTGCGCTGATGGATACCTACAACGGCAAGCTGAATGTGGATTACGACGAGGGGGACAAGCTGTTGCGGGTGAAGTGGGTGACTTGAGGGTGCTGGTGGGTTTCGCTGCGCTCTACCCACCCTACGTTTCTTTATAAAGGACAGTAGGGCGGGTAGAGCGAAGCGAAACCCACCATGGGCCCATTGATAAAGAATCGTAGGGTGGGTAGAGCGAAGCGAAACCCACCGAACCTCCCTACGTCAGCGCGTCCGTCGATTTCACCTGCTGCCGCAGCGCGAACTTCTGGATCTTGCCGGTGGAGGTCTTCGGCAGCTCGCCGAAGAGCACCGCGCGCGGCACCTTGAACCCGGCCAGGTGCTGCTTGCAGTGCGCGATGATGTCCTCGGCCTTCACTTCCGCGCCCGGTTTCACTTCCACGAAGGCGCATGGCGTCTCGCCCCACTTCGGGTCGGGCTTGGCGACGACGGCGGCGGCCATGATCGCCGGATGGCGGTACAGCACGTCCTCGACCTCGATGCTGGAAATGTTCTCTCCGCCGGAAATGATGATGTCCTTGCTGCGGTCCTTGATCTTCACGTAGCCGTCCGGGTTCATCACCGCGAGGTCGCCGGTGTGGAACCAGCCGCCGGCGAACGCTTCTTTGGTTGCCTTCTCGTTCTTCAAATAGCCTTTCATCGTGATGTTGCCGCGGAACATGATCTCGCCCATCGTCTCGCCGTCGGCGGGCACCGGCTGCATCGTGTCCGGGTCCATCACGGTGATGCCCTGCTGCAGGTGGTAGCGCACGCCCTGGCGCGCGTTCAGGCGTGCACGTTCGCCGATGTCGACCTCGTCCCAGGCATCATGCTTGACGCACACCGATGCCGGGCCGTAGACCTCGGTCAGGCCGTACACATGGGTGATGTCGAAGCCCATTTTTTCCATGCCCTCGATCATCGATGCCGGCGGCGCGGCGCCCGCCACCATCGCCTTCACGGTGTGGCTGATGCCGGCCTTGAGTTCCTGCGGCGCGGCCAGCAGCAGGCTGTGCACGATCGGCGCGCCGCAGTAATGCGTCACCTTGTGCTCGCGGATCAGCCCGAGGATGGCCGCCGCCTCGACACGGCGCAGGCAGACATTGACGCCTGCGCGTGCCGCCACCGTCCAGGGGAAGCACCAGCCGTTGCAGTGGAACATGGGCAGCGTCCACAGATAGACCGGATGCTTGGGCATGTCCCATTCGAGGATGTTGGAGACCGCGTTGAGCAGCGCGCCGCGATGGTGATAGACCACGCCCTTCGGGTTGCCAGTGGTGCCCGAGGTGTAGTTCAGGCAGATCGCCTGCCATTCGTCGGCGGGCAGCTGCCAGTCGTAACCGGCATCGCCGCCGGCGAGGAAGGATTCGTATTCGATGGTGCCGATGCGATCGCCGGCGCCGTTGTATTCCGGATCATCGACGTCGATCACAAGCGGTTTGCGGCTGGTGATTGCCAGCGCCTTTTCCATCACGCCGGAGAATTCGCGGTCGACGATCACCACCTTGGCTTCGCCGTGGTCGAGCATGAATGCGATCGACTCCGGATCGAGGCGAGTGTTGAGCGCATTGAGCACGGCGCCGGTCATCGGCACGCCGAAATGCGCTTCGACCATCGGCGGCGTGTTGGGCAGCATGACGGCGACGGTATCGCCCAGGCCGACGCCGGCTTTCGACAGTGCCGACGCAAACTGCCGGCAGCGTGCATAGGTTTGCGCCCAGTTGCGGCGCAGTGCGCCATGCACAATCGCCAGGCGTTCCGGATAAACCGCTGCGGCGCGCTCAATGAAGCTCAGCGGCGACAGTGAAGTGTAGTTCGCTGCATTGCGCTCGAGTCCGCTGTCGTACATGTGTGGCATGGCTTTCGTCTCCAAATTGAACTGCCGCGGTGATCACGGTCTGGCGAAGCATACCGATGTTCATTTGCCAATGCCATACCGTAAAGTTACGACATCGGCAGCAGTCAATTTCCGTATGGAAAATGCGGCGTGCCGGAAGGGCGAAGCAATCCATCGATCACATTACGCGTGATCCTCTCGACGTGCACGTCCTGCTCCAGCACCTGCGCCCAGTCGGTCGTGCCGGCGCTGAACACGGTGCCCTTGCGCGTGAAGATGCCCATCGTCGCGGCGTGTATGCCTTCCCCGGCCTTGTGCATTTCGCGCGGCGGACGTTCCTGCCAGCCCGGGCCGAGCAGACCGGCGGCGAGGAGATGGAATCCCGGCGGCGTGCCGCAGCGGGCGGCGTCCTTCGACAGCGTTGCCACACCGGCCTGCGCATCGAAGGCATCGAGCGGCGCGCCGTCGCATTCATAACCGACCACCGGCGGCGACGTCTCCTTGCCGAAGGCCTCGCCATTGCGCAGGCCAGTGCCGGCGAACACCCAGTGCCCGGCATCCTGCACCACACACCCGTCCGTCTCGCGCGGGCCGTCCCACCAGCCGCCGCCGTGGCGATAGCTCACGCCGGACAGTGCATCTTCAGGACGCGCCGCGCCCGTGGGCGGCCACCAGTGGTCATACGCTCCCTTCGGTCCGCCCTGGTGGCAGACGATGGCCCTGCCCTCCTCCACCACGCGGATGCGCCACCAGCACAGATTGGCGCCGAAGAAGGCGGCATTGCCGCCCGCTGCAACGAAGGCTTCCATGCGGTCGCGCGTCGTTTCGCTCCAGTACTCGTCGTGCCCCACGCTCAATACCAGGCGGTAGCGCGACAGCAGGTCCGCGTCGCGGTGAATGTCGAGGTCGGTGCAGAACTCGGGCGCATGACCGGTGCGCAGCAGCCAGCGGATGAAGCGCGCATCCCAGTGGGCGAAGGTCTGGCGCGGCGATGACAGGTCGTAGTGGTCGGGCGCGCCCCAGGTGTCGCCGCCGATACCGCCGCCGGGACGCTGAAGCGACACGCGCGCGCCGGGCGGATCCTTGGAGAAGGTCTGGCTGACATAGAAGCAGCCGCCGCCGGTGCAGTTGTAGGCATGATAGGTCGCGAGCGGAATCTTGTAGAGCAGCCCGCTGCGCCCGCTGCCGCGCACGACGAACAGCGCCGCGGCACTGGTCATCGCGACGTCGAGCGGCGCGCTGTCCGGTTCCCGCAGATGGGCCACATACACTCCCGAAGGCCAGTCCTGCGGGATGTCGAATGCATACTGTGGCCAGTGCCAGTCGTCCGCCGCGCCGCGCGGTTGCGCATTCCTGCCGTCGAGCCAGGCGGTTTCGTGCATAGTGATGAAACCGTCTCCCCAGCGATGGAAGGCGATGCAAAAGCGCGGCGCGTCGGTGGCGATGCACAGGACGAGCCGCCCGCCGGGGAAGACGCTGGGCGATTGAGGATAGCCGCGGATCATGTGATCGTTACGACACTGCCTCAGGTTCCACCTTCTTCCGGATCAGGAAGGGCGGCATCGCCAGCGCGTGCATGGGCGTGCGGCGGAAGGACTCCAGCGCCTGCGCGGGCGTCTCGACGATCGGTTCTTCCTTGCGGTTGTAGGAGGTGTTCAGCAGCACCGGGACGTTGGTGCGCGCTTCGAAGGCTTGCAGCAGCGCGCGCAGCAGCGGATCGTCCTTCTCGCTCACGGTCTGCAGGCGCGCGGTGCAGTCGACGTGCGTGACCGCCGGGATGATGTCGGCCGCCTGCCTGCGCACGGGCGCGGCAAATTGCATGAAGGGCGAGGGACGGCGGATGTCGAAGAATTCTTCCGCGCGCTCCAGCAGCACGATGGGTGCGAGCGGCCGGAACCATTCACGCTCCTTCACTTTCGCATTGATCCAGTCCCGCACGTGGCCGTGCCGCGGATCGCCGAGGATGCTGCGGTGGCCGAGCGCGCGCGGACCGAACTCGCTGCGTCCCTGGTAGAGGGCAACCACCTTGGTATCGCAGAGCAGGTCGACCACGCGGCCGACCAGTGCATCGGCATCGTCGATGCGCTCGACGATCAGGTCGTCGGCGCCGCGCACCGCTTTTTCGATGTCATCGGTGCGCGGCTCCGGTCCGAGATAGTCGTTTTCCCAGCGCCACTCGCAAGGCTGCCCCGCCAGTTCGGTCAGCCCGTAAATCGCGCAGCCGAGCGAGGTGCCGGCGTCGCTGGGTGCGGGCGGAATGAACACATTGCGGAAGGGCGTCTCGCGCAGCAGCCTGTCGTTGGTGGAACAGTTGAGGCCGGTGCCGCCGGCGAAGCAGAGGTTCTCGGCGCCGGTCTCGCGGTGCAGCCAGCGCGCGACTTCCAGCACCGCCTCTTCGAAGGCGCGCTGTCCGGCGGCGGCGAGGTTGGCGATGTCGGCAAAACGTGTGGTGTCGCCGGCCTGGTAGCGGAAGCGTCCGCGCTCGCGCAGGATCTCGAACCAGCGCGATGGAATGGTGACCTGCGGCCCCTCGACTTCGAGCGGCGGCAGGCCGAGCGCATCGGGATTGCCGTGCGGCGCCATGCCCATCACCTTGCCTTCGTTGCCTTCGCCGGGGAAGATCGCCTGCGTGAGCAGGAAGTAGAACATGCCCAGTCCGACCAGGCGCTGCTCGTTGCGGTCCCAGAGCTGCTTGCCGATGCACTCGATGCGCTTGCGGTCGGCACGGTAGAAGGACGAGACTTCGCGCCAGTCGCCCGGCACAGTGGCCGCGCCGCTCCACTGCTCGGTCAGTTCCGACACCGGGCTGCCCTGGCCGTCGATGATCATCACCGCCGCTTCCTGAAAGGGCGAGGGATGGAACACGCTGTAGACATGCGAGAGATGGTGCGAGATGCGCGCCCGCTTGCAGTCGGGGGCGAGGCGGATGATTTCCCGCAGTTCCTGTTCATAGGCATCGAGATTGTCGATCTCGCTGTCGGACGAGTAGCACTCCACGAGGACATCGATCCTGCCGTCCAGCGCGGCCAGCTCCGGCATGTAGACCTTGCGGAAGTCATCCAGCCTGCCCCAGTGGTGTTTCTGCCGCGTCAGCCTTTCCTTCTGGATGGCGAACACCAGGCGCGACCCCTCCATCAGGCAGATGCTCGCATCCTGTGTCCGGTTGACGCCCAGTATCCTCGGTGCATTGTTCATCGTTGTTCTCCTTTATTGCAGCGGTTGCCATGAGAAGCCTTCGGCGGTTTTCCGCAGGCGCCCGACTCCGGGCGAGGGGGCATGCGGGCACACGAGCAGTGCGTCGCGCGCGACGGCCAGGTTGAACAGCCACGCGCGCGTGCGCGGCGTGGTCCCGGGGTGGGTATCGAAGGCGCTCACCCAGTCCGGGTGGGAAAAATGCAAGGGATGGTGGCAGACGTCCCCGAGAAAGAAGGCGGTCTGCCCATCCGATTCGATGACGACCGTGGTGTGGCCCGGCGTGTGGCCGGGCGTGGGCAGCAGCGAGATTTCCGGCGTCAGGCGCAGCGCGCCGTCGTCGAGGACCATCATGCCGAGTTGCTCGAGCGTGGCGAGCTGCTCGTCGAACTCGGGCACATGGCCGGGGCCGCCGAACCATTCCCAGTCGGCCCGCGCGAGATGGTAGCGGGCACGCGGAAACGCGGGGCGGCGGATGCCGTCTCGCATCAGCATGTTGCCCTTGATGTGGTCGCCATGCCCGTGCGTGAGGATCACCATGCCGACATCCTCGCGGCGGTGGCCGGTGCGGTCGAACTCTTCCAGCAGGTGCCCGGTCTTGCCGCCGTGCGTGTCGTCGCCGTAGCCGGTGTCGATCACGACGAGCGCGTTTTCCGCCTCGACCAGGGCATAGTTGTGGCCCACCGGAATTTTTCCCTCGGCATCGGTGGCGACATGGGCGCGCCACTCGGCTTCGGGCACGTTGTCGAAAAAGAAGTGCGCGGGAAAGCGCCATGTTCCGTCATCGAGGACGATGAGCCCGATCCGGCCGAGGGGAAATTTTTGCAAGTCCTTGCCTCCGCAACAATGAAATTTTGAGACGAAGGGCCGGGGATAAGTTCGGCAATGTTGGAAATTTTTCTAGCACCCCCGGTAATACTTTCCGCCGGTTGCCGAATTACATTTCCTTACGGAACAAAACCGCACACAGCGGGTCTACCGCCCATGCAGTGCACTGCATATATTGGACAACACGGGTGGATGAACATGAAGTGGTTTTATGAATGGCGGCTCAAACGGGTCCGCTCGGAGATTTCGGCACTCGAGAATGCCACCAAGGTACGTTTGCTGGATGACTACACCGGCCACTCCCGGCTGCGCGTGCTGCAGAAGGTGGAAGGCAGCCTGATGAAGCGGCTCGGGAAGTTTTCCGAGAAGCCGGTGAAGGAACTGGCCGAAGCGCAGCACGATCTGAAACAGACGACCTGACAGCGGATGCAGGACCATCGAGAGGCAGGCACGTCTGTGTCTGCCTCTTTTTTCATCAACTCAAGGCAATTCCCTCACACGATGATGAAATTTTTGAAACTGCTGTTCCTCCTCGCGGCCAGCGTCGCGACATTGGCATTCGCCGCTCCCGGCCCGGCGCAGGAAGCGCCGGATGCGCTGGTCAAGCGCATCACCCAAGAGGTGATGGACACCGCGCGCAACGACAAACAGGTCAAGGCCGGCGACCGCACCCGCATCCAGCAGGTGGTCGAGGAAAAGATCCTGCCGCACGTCGACCTGCAGCGCACCGTTGCACTGGCGGTGGGCCGCCACTGGCGCGAGACCACGCCGGAGCAGCGGCAGCAGCTCACCGACGAATTCCGCACCATGCTGATCCGCACGTATGCCGGCGCGCTGTCGCTGGTGGGCGACCAGCAGCTGGTGTACAAGCCGGCACGGATCGCGCCCGGCGAAAGCGATGCCGAGGTGCGCTTCGAGGTGCGGCAGCTGCGCGGCCGCGACCCGGTGCAGGTAAGCTACCGCCTCTACCGCGCGGCCGACGGCTGGAAGGTGTACGACGTGAACGTGCTTGGCGTGTGGATGGTCGAGACCTACAAGAGCAGCTTCAGCAACGAGATCGCGCGCGGCGGCATCGACGGCCTGATCCGCACCCTGGCCGAGAAGAACAAGGCACTGGCGTCGCAGGCGTCGGGCTGAGGCGCCCCGGCCACTTCGGTCGTGCACACCCGCCGCTTGCATCCCAGGCAACACGCTTGAGCTGCGTCATGATCAACTCGCTGCGCCCACTCTAACTTCTGAAATCTTGTCTACGATGCAGGAAACCGAGCATTTGCTCGGTTTTTCTGTGCGCTCGCACAGCGCAGTCCCTGAAGCACAAAAATAATCAATCAAAATACCAATACAAGGAGACAATGGATGAAGACGTTCATCAGGAGGTGCTTTGCCTCCATCCTCGCCGTACTTGCCATCCTGCCCGCTGCGTCCTGGGCAAGCTACACGCAAACGCGTTACCCCATCGTGCTGGTGCACGG
>NZ_DASRXF010000050.1:0-61687 GCF_035654295.1 Noviherbaspirillum sp.
CCACTACAGCAACCGCAGCGGCGTGCGCGCCATCTGCTCGGACTGCCACGTGCCGCACAACTGGACCGACAAGATCGCGCGCAAGATGCAGGCGTCGAAGGAAGTGTGGGGCAAGATCTTCGGCACCATCGACACGCGTGAAAAGTTCGAGGGTCACCGGCTGCAGCTGGCGACGAACGAGTGGAACAGGCTGAAGGCGAACAACTCGCTGGAATGCCGCAACTGCCACCAGTTCGAGTCGATGGACTTCACGAAGCAGAGCAAGCGTGCCTCGGAAGCGCATTCGACCTATCTCGGCAGCGGCGAGAAGACCTGCATCGACTGCCACAAGGGGATTGCGCATCAATTGCCTGATATGGCGGATGTGAAGTAGCGGTTGGGCGGAATGGGGCGCGGTGGGTTTCGCTACGCTCTACCCACCCTACGGTTCTTTATAAAGGATGGTAGGGTGGGTAGAGCGAAGCGAAACCCACCATGCGCCCCTCGATAAAGAATCGTAGCGTGGGTAAAGCGCAGCGAAACCCACCAGCGCTCCCGCGATGAACAAACGCAAGAGAAAAGGAAACTGAAATGGGCTCAATGAGCATTGCGCACTGGCTGATCGTGCTGGCCATCATCATGCTGGTATTCGGCACGAAAAAGATCGGCTCCATCGGCAGCGATCTCGGCAAGGCAATCAAGGGTTTCAATGACGGCGTCAAGGGCGCCGACAGCGACCAGGCGGCGGCAAGCGACGGCCAGGCCCGTCAGGAAAAATCCGCCCCGGCAAACGGGAACAACGCGTAACGGGGACGACAAGGTGCCGCATCAAGGATGGGTCGACGGTTTCGGCCGTCGCATCGACTACCTGCGCATTTCCGTCACCGACAGGTGTGACCTGCGTTGCAGCTACTGCATGCCGGAGCACTTCCGCGATTACGAGGAGCCTGCGCACTGGCTGCGCTTCGATGAAATCGAGCGCATCCTGCGGATTTTCGCTTCACGCGGTCTGGGCAAGGTGCGGCTGACGGGAGGCGAGCCTTTGCTGCGCGGCGGCATCGCCGACCTGGCGGCACGCATCAAGCGGCTGCCCGGCATGGCGGACTTGTCCATCAGCACCAACGGTACCCAGCTTCTCAAAAGGGCCCAGGCGCTCAAGGATGCGGGCGTGGACCGTCTCAATGTCAGCCTGGATACCCTCGACCGCGAGCGCTTTGCTTCCCTCGTGCGCCGCGATGTGCTCAAGCAGGTCGTCCTTGGCCTGGAGAAGGCTGCTGCACTCGGATTCGGCAAGATCAAGATCAATATGGTCTGGCTGCCGGAAACCAGCGCTGCCGAACTCGATGCGATGATCGATTTTTGCCGCGCGCACGGCTTCATCCTCCGGCTGATCGAAACCATGCCCATGGGCGGCACCGGCCGGGCTGCCGGCCATGCCAGCCTGCAGCCGACAATCGCGGCGTTGCGGGAGCGTTACGGCCTGATCGACGGCGTCGTCGCCGGAGGCGGCCCGGCGCGCTACCTGGTCAGTCCGTCCGGAGATTTCAGCATCGGCTTCATCACGCCGCTGTCCCAGCACTTCTGCGAGACCTGCAACCGCGTGCGTCTGACGGTCGACGGCGTGCTGCACCTATGCCTGGGCCAGGAAGACCAGCTCGACCTGCGTGCATTGCTGCGTGGCGGTGCCAGCGACGAAGAGGTGATCGCCGCGATCGACGCAGCCTTGCTGCGCAAGCCGCACAGGCACGAGTTCGGGGAAAAGCCGATGAAGCTGGTGAGGCCGATGTCGAAGACGGGCGGGTGAGGCTTCACCGGCTGTTGCTCCAACTCCATCAACCTATCGGTTCGCGTCCAGCGCATGACGGGTGCGTCTGGTCCAGGTTTTTCAGTGTCAGCCTGGCTTCCAGCCCGCCGCCGGCGCGGTTGTGCAGTGAAACGGACGCGTCCATCGCCAGCGCGAGCTGACGCGTAATCGCCAGGCCCAGCCCGGTCCCGCCGGTATGGCGGTTACGCGATGCCTCTACCCGGTAGAACGGTTCGAATACGGATTCCAGCAAGTGCGCGGGTATGCCGGGCCCGCGGTCGAGCACGGAAATCCTTATCTCGCCGTCCAGGCGTGGCGCCACCACGATTTCCGCGGCCCCGGCGAACTTCAATGCATTGTCGACTAGGTTGCCCAGGATGCGGCGCAGCGCCTGGGGACGCGTGACGAGCGGCGTACCGATCCTGCCCTCGAGGGAAACGTCTTGCCCCGCATCCACGTAGTCGAAGACCAGGCTGTCCAGCAGGGCATCAGGGTCGATCCTGCACGGCACTTCCGCCGCGCCGTGCAGGGTACGGGCGTAAGTGACGCCTTCTTTCACCAGCGATTCCATTTCCTGCAGGTCTTGCAGCATGCGCGCGTGCTGCGGGTTGTCGTCCATCACGTCGAGCCGCAGGCGCATGCGCGTGATCGGTGTCTGCAAGTCGTGCGAGATTGCCGCCAGCACCTGGATGCGCTCGGCCATGAAGAGTGCGATCCGTTCCTGCATGGCGTTGAAGGCGCGCGACGCGCGCGCGACTTCCGACGGGCCGTCTTCCGGAAGACGCTCCGATTTCAGCGACGGCCCCAGCGCGTCGGCGGCTTGCGCCAGCCGGTGCAGCGGTTGAGTCGCCTGCCGCACGGCGAGCCAGCAGCAGAGGGCCAGCACCGCCAGTTGCAGCACGAGTGCCATCGGGAGCCAGCCCGACATCGGGGCCCCCGGCATGGGGCGCACGTCGATCGTCAGCGGGGACCCGTCGCTCAGTTGGAGGTGGACTTGCATGCGCTCCCGCTCGCCCGGGATGGCATTGACGGTGAGCGGATAGTTTGTCCCGACGCCGTCGGCGATCGATGCGGCGACCAGGGCCGACAGGCGGGCATCGGGCGGACTGCCGGTCATGCCCGGGCCGAGGATGAACTCGTAGCTGCGGCGCGCCAGACGGGGCAGCCACTGCGGACGCTCGGCGGCCGGCAATCGATCGAGCAGGGCAACCGAGCTGGCCACCTCGCGCTCGATATAGCCGATCATCAGGTTGGTCGTGGCCTGTTCGCGTTCCATCATCGTGACCCAGAACGACAGCCCCTGGGCCAGGGCCAGGCCGACGCACAGGATGACGGTGAGCCTGGCAAACAAGGTGCGCGGCCAGCGCAGCAGCGACTTCGGGTTCATTGCGCGCCTTCGATCACGGTCACCGCCGCCGAGAACACGTAGCCTTCGCTGCGCATCGTCTTGATGTAGCGCGGCTCGCGCGCGGTATCGGCCAGGCGCTGGCGCAGGCGGCTGACCAGCAGGTCGATCGAGCGGTCGAAAGCGTCTGCCTGACGGCCTTGGGTCAGGTTGAGCAGCTGGTCGCGCGTCAGCAGGCGCTGCGGATGGTCGAGGAATACGCGCAGCAGGCGGTATTCCGCACCGCTCAGGGCGACCATGGTCCCGTCCGGCTCGAGCAGGTGGCGTGCCGCGGTGTCGAGCCGCCAGTCGCCGAAGGCGAGCATCTTCGCGGCTTCGGTCACCTGCATGTTCGGCGGCAGCATCCGGGTCCGCCGCAATACCGCGCGGATGCGCGCCAGCAGTTCCCGTACGGCGAACGGCTTGGGCAGGTAATCGTCGGCGCCCATTTCCAGGCCCAGGATGCGGTCCGCCTCTTCGTCGCGCGCGGTCAGCATCACGACCGGCAGGGTGCGGTACTTCGAGGCCCGCAGTTCCCGGCACAGCGTCAGGCCGTCTTCTCCCGGCAGCATCAGGTCCAGCACGATCAGGTCGGGCGTGCTGCGCTCGAGCGCGGCGCGCATTTCGCGGCCGTTGGCAGCCAGCGAGGCTTGCAGCCCGTTCTTTTCGAGATAGGCCGCGAGCAGTTCACGGATGCCGCGGTCATCATCGACGATCAGGACGTGGTCGATTTTTTCCATGGTGGGCTCATTCCTTGCGGTGATTCATGCGCACGCGAGCGGTATGCAGCAAGGAGCAATGCACCGGCTGCACCATTTCCGCCGCTGCCGTGCCGGCAAAAAAAGCAATGATGGCAAACAGGCGCCTCATGCATCCTCCACCACCGACAGGCTCGCGCCGTCGCTCAAGCTTGCCTCCAGCGCATACGGGTCCACCCCGTCCAGGCACCCGATGTTGGCACGCCAGAGGGCGGGATCCTTGCGGGTCTGGTGGAACGGATAGATGCCGCAGTGGCGGCAGAAATAATGCTTTGCGGTACGGGTATTGAACTGATAGAGCGTCAATGCCTCCTCGCCGCTGAGGATCTTCAGTTCGGCCGCGGCGAAGGGCGGCGTCATCAATGCGCCCTTGCGGCGGCACAGGCTGCAGTTGCAGCGCGCGGCCGGTGTGACGGCCGTCCTGACTTCAAACTTGACAGCCCCGCAATGGCAGGATCCATGCAGTACGTCGGCGGGCATAGTGAGCTCCTTGATGGTCAATGTCCGCTCTTTATAGCCGAAGCGGCAGCCGGCTTTGTGTCTCAATGTATCCGCCCGGCGCCAGACACCTGCGGGTACAAAAAGCCGTCCGGCAATACACAGCCGAGATACAAGCCGGACCTACTCTGTCGATGAGCGGGGCGGCCGTGCAATGCGGCGCCGCGCTTCATCATGCTTTACCTGAACTTGTCCTGCATCCCGAGGAATCCGGAAGCGATCAAGAGACGGTCTTAATTATCACCTTATCAAGGAGTCCTCGATGACCAAACTCGAACATGTACTGTACACCGGGAAAACCCGCACCACAGGCGGCCGTGAAGGCGCCTCCCGCAGCAACGACGGCCGGCTCGATATCAAGCTGTCCTCGCCGGGTACCAAGGGCGGCGGCACCAATCCGGAACAGTTGTTCGGCGCCGGCTGGTCGGCTTGTTTCATTGGCGCAATGCATCTTGCCGCCGCCCGGATGGAAGCCGTACTCCCGCCGGACCTCGCCGTCGCCGCGGAAGTGGACCTGGGAACCGCCGACGGCGCTTACTTCCTGCAGGCGCGCCTTTACGTCAGTGCGCCGGGGCTGGCACCCGAAATCGCGCAAGCGCTGGTGAACGAGGCGCACCGGACATGCCCGTATTCCAAGGCAACCCGCGGCAATGTCGACGTGACGATCACTCTCGTCTGATGTAGCGAAAAAAGACGGAAGGCCGGCACGTATTGTTCGTACCGGCCGTCCGCCTCATTCATTCCTCGTCTGTTACTGCACTTTTTCCGTCAAATAGCGCGCCGCCGGCGTGTTGCGCGACAGCCTTGTCGCCATTTCCATGCGCGCCGCGTTGAAGCGCTCCCACTCGGCAAGGTCCGGCAGCGACGGAATGGTGACCACTTCCCCCTGGTCCAGCCCCGCGAGCGCGGCATCGACCATGTCTTCCGCCGTCATCACGATTTCCTGGGGCAGGTACTGCACCGGCGTGCCGGCGACGTCCCAGAACGCGGTGCTGGTGGCGCCGGGCAGCACCGCCTGAACGCGGATCTTGTCGCCCAGTTCCTTGTGCATCGACTGGGTCAGCGCCAGGACGTAAGCCTTGCTGCCGCCATAACTCCCGTTCAGGACTTCCGGAGCGATCGCCACGATGGAGGCGATGTTGATGATGGTGGCATTGCCGCGGGCGGCAAAGCCGGGCGCCGCCGCGTGCGTCAGGCGGGTGAGGGCGATCACGTTCAGGGAAATCATGCGGTCCAGGTCTTCCACTTTGGATTCCAGCAGAGGCGCAGTGGCACCCACGCCTGCATTGTTGACCAGCATGGTGATGCGGCTGTCTTCCGCCAGGCGCCGCTCGACCGTCCGCAGGTCCGCCGCGACCGTCAGGTCCGCCTTGAGGGTACTGACCGCGCGGCCCGTTTCCTTGCGCAGGCGGGCTGCAAGCGCGTCAAGTTTTTGCTGGTCGCGCGCGACCAGGATCAGGTCGAAGCCACGGCGCGCGAGGCGGTCCGCATACACGGCGCCGATGCCGGTCGAGGCGCCGGTGATGAGCGCCGTGCCCTTGGATTGCTGGGTTGTCATGAGCAGTTTCCTTTCATCTGTTGGTTTGACAGATGCAGTGTAGAGGCCTAGATTAAGGCCCATAGGACGTATTTACCTCAGTTTGGGACATCATGAAGCGACACATCGGCCTGCTGGTTTTTCCCGGTTTCCAGATCCTGGATCTTGTTGCAACGACCGTGTTCGAGCTCGCCAACGGTTACGTTGGCAACAGTGCGGCCCCGGCCTACGAGGTGACGCTGCTGTCCGAACACGGCGGCCTTGTGACGAGCTCCTCCGGTGTGCCTGTCGGGACAACAGCCTTCGGCGAGCATGCATTCGATACCGTGATGGTCGTCGGCGCGCTCGAGCCGCGCGCATCCAGCCCGGGCTTCCTGAACTTTCTCCAGGCAGCCAGCAAGGCGTCGCGGCGTACCGCGAGCATTTGCACCGGGGCGCTCTGCCTGGCGGAAGCCGGCATTCTCGACGGGCGCCGCGCCACCACGCATTGGTGCCTGGGGCGGGAATTGCAGCGCCGGTATCCGAAAATCAAGGTCGAGGAAGACCGCATCTTCATCAATGACGGCGGTGTCTGGACATCGGCGGGGATGACGGCATGCATCGACCTGTGCCTGGCCCTGGTGGAGGCGGATCACGGCGTGGAGATGTCGCGGCAGATCGCGCGCAAGATGGTGGTGTATCACCGCCGCAGCGGCGGACAGTCGCAGTTCTCGGCGCTGCTGGAACTGGAGCCGAAATCGGATCGTATCCAGAGTGCGTTGAGCTATGCGAAGAGCAATCTCCGCAAGCCGCTGTCGGTGGACGAGCTGGCCGACGTCGCCAACCTCAGCCGGCGGCAATTCAGCCGCAGTTTCCGCATCGAGACGGGGCAGTCGCCGGCACGCGCCGTCGAAGTGCTGCGCGTAGAGGCGGCGCGCGCGATGATCGAGGAAGGCACGCATCCCATCGACGTGGTTGCGCGCGAGACGGGCTTCGACGATCCCGAACGCATGCGGCGGGCGTTCCTGCGGGCCTACGGACAGCCGCCGCAGGCCGTCCGGCGGGCTGCCCGTCAGGACGCGGCCGCCTGACTCCGCGCCCGCTGCACCAACCCATCCTTCACTCCATCCCGCCTGCTGCGCGACGGGCGCATCCGGACGGAAACACCCCCCGTCGATTCTCTGTATCTGCCATGTATCCGGCCACGTCAGTGGTACGGCGTCATACAAAAAGCCGCTTGCCGAGACATATTCGGGATACAGCCGCTGCGCATACTCCATTCCAGCTGCCGGCCCATGAGGCTGGCGCCGGCCGGGCACTACCGCTATGAACCCCGGCCCTACCTGTCACCTGAATTGGAGAACCCAAATGAATGCCAAACACCTCATCGCCGCCTTCGCCGTCCTTGCCGCCAACGGCGCCGCATTTGCGCAGGAGTTCGTCGAGCCCGGCGTGAACTTTGTCTCGACGCGCACGCGTGCCGAAGTCATTGCCGAACTGAAGCAGGCGCAAGCCGACGGCACCTACCGCGTATCGGATGCGGACTACCCGATCATCAAACAGGTCGGCACGCCAAAGAGCCGCGCCGAAGTCCTCGCCGAACTGAAGCAGGCACAGGCCGACGGCACCTACTACGTAAGCGACCTCAACTATCCGCCGCTGCCGCCGGCAGGCACGCCGCGCACGCGCGCGGAGGTGCGCGCCGAGCTGGAACAGCACCTCAAGGCGCATCCCTTCGGCACGGTCGACACCCGGTACTCCGGTTCCTGAACTGATGCACCGCGGCTGCCGCAACGAACCATTCCAACCGACCTGAGCGCACCATGACCAATTTGATCGAAGCGCCCCTGGCCCTGCTCGCCGGCGTGTTCACCATTGCCTCGCCCTGCATCCTCCCGATCCTGCCTATCGTGCTGGGCAACGCAGTGACCGGCGCCGGTGATTCCCGCCGCAGCCGCCCGCTTTTCATCGTGCTGGGCTTCGTACTGTCGTTCACGGCGCTCGGCATGTTACTGGCCACCGTCTCGCAATCGGCAGTGGCGGCGAGCGAGGCGGCGCGCCTTGCGGCGCTCGTCCTGCTCGGGTTGTCCGGCATGGCGATGCTGTGGCGGAGGCCGTACGACTGGGTGATGGCGCGTGTTAGGGAACCTCTGGACCGGATCGGTTCAGGTGCGGCCGGCGCCGGCTCCGGACACCTTGGAGGCTTCGTCCTCGGCATGTCCCTTGGCGCCGTCTGGACACCTTGCGCCGGCCCGGTGCTGGCCTCGATCCTCGTGCTGGTCGCCACTGCGCAGGACGTTGCGTGGTCGGCGCTGCTCCTGACGCTCTATGCGATAGGAGCAGGGATCCCCATGCTGGCGATCGCCTACGGCGGCCGCTTCATGACGACCCGGGTGCGTGCGGTCGCACGCCATGCGCAGCGCCTGCAGCAGATTTTCGGCGCATTGATTGTGATGACAGCCGTTGCCATCTACTTCCATTACGACGTCCTGTTTTATGCCTGGCTGTCGAACTACTTGCCCAACCTGAAAGGAATTTGAGATGAAAACAATGTTAAAGGCGCTGCTCTCCGCGACCGTTCTCTGCGCCGCCGTGGCCCATGCCGCCCCCTTGGAAAGTCAGGGGCAGGCGCCGGAATTTTCCGGCATCGACAAGTGGCTGAATTCGGAACCCCTGTCCATGCAAAAGCTGCGCGGGAAGGTGGTGCTGGTCGACTTCTGGACCTTCGACTGCATCAATTGCATCAACACCCTGCCGCACGTGAAGAGCTGGCACGACAAGTACAAGGACCAGGGCCTCGTCATTGTCGGCGTGCATACGCCGGAGTACGTCCATGAGCGTTCCACCGCCAACGTCATCTCGGCGTTGAAGCGTTTCGATATCCGCTACCCGGTGGCGCAGGACAACCGCTATGCCACCTGGAGCGCGTACAACAACCGCTACTGGCCGGCGACCTACCTCATCAACAAGAAAGGGCAGATCGTCTACAAGCATTTCGGCGAAGGCAAATATCAGGAGACGGAAGCCGCGATACGTGCCTTGCTTGCAGAACCGGCGTGAGAATGACGAATGCCGGGATTGCATCCCGGCCGACCGCTTGGGGAATGAAGCTGGTAGGCTGGAATGAAATCCCGGCATTCATCAAATGTTCACCGTGGATTCGCGCTTGCGCCGCGCCGTCGTGTTCTCGCCGGCCACTCCCCAGTTGTCGGTATCGACTTCATCGATGATGACGAAGGTTGTCGCCGGATCCTTGTTCAGAACACGTACCAGCAGATCGGTCGCCCCTTCGATCAATTCCTGTTTCTGTTCGGCGGTAACGCCCTCGCGGGTCACACGGATGTTTACGTAAGGCATGGTCAAGTTTCCTTTTCAAGAAAGTGAAGCGGGGTGAGGTTCGCGATTACCAGGTGCCGGCCGTGGCGCCGCCATCGACGGTGAGTACCGCGCCGCTGGTGAACTGCGCGTCGGTCAGGTAAAGCACGGCATCGACGATGTCCCTGGTCGAACCGGTCCTCCCGGAGGGCGACAGCGACTTCAGGAACTTGCGGGTGCCATCGTCCGTGCCATGCATCGGCGTATCGATGATGCCCGGCGCGACCGCATTGACCCTGACGTTGGACGCCGCCAGTTCCAGTGCCAGGCCGCGTGTCGCATGATTGAGTCCGCCCTTGATCAGGACGGGCAGGAGGGCAGGGACCTTCACGTTCGGCTGCATGGCCACGCTCGCCGTGATCGTCACGATATGGCCTTCGCGCCTGGTCCCCATGTGAGCCGCGGCCTCCTGGGATGGATAGAAGAATCCCTTGAGATTGGTGTTGACGATGGTGTCGACGTCTTCCTCGGTGTAGCAGGTGACCGGCTTGGCGGTAAAGATCCCGGCGTTGTTGATCAGGATATCGACCTTGCCGAAGGCGGCGATGGCCTTTTCGAACAGCGCTCTTGCGGTCGCCGGTTTGGCGATATCGCCCGGCACTTGCAGGAAGCGCGAGGAATTGCCGAGTTTCGCTGCCGCCTCTTCCAGGCGCTCCGCGGTGCGGGCATTGCCCACGACGAAATAACCGCGTTTCAAATATTCCTCGGCCAATGCAAAACCGATGCCGCTGGATGCGCCGGTGATGATGACTGTCTTGTTAATCGCGTTCATTGATGCCTCTTCAAAAGTTGTCGCTCGGTGCCTGCACCTGTTGCATGCCATTCCGATGTGGAGGACTATACTTTTGCTCCAGGCGTCGATAAACATCGCGCCGCGCAATTGAATTGATACACCGTGTAATGAATGGACGGATCCGATGAAACGGCATTTCGACGACGTCCTGCTCGGCAGCATCGAGCTGTTTTGCCTCGCGGCAGAGCTGGGAGGTTTTACTGCGGCAGCCAATGCGGCGGGCCTCACACCGGCCGCTGTGAGCCGTTCCGTCGCCAGGTTGGAAGAGCGCCTCGGGGTTCGGCTGTTCGTGCGCACGACAAGGCAGATCAGGCTGACCGACAGCGGCCGTCTCTATTTCGACCAATGCCGCCCGGCGCTTGCGCAAATGGTCGACGCCGAGCGCCAGGTGACAGGCGGCCAGGTCGCGCCGGCCGGGGTGTTGCGGATCAGCATGCCCACGCCCTACGGGCATTACCGGGTCTTGCCGCTCCTCCCCGAATTCCGGCAGCGTTACCCCGGTGTGCGGGTGGAGAGCCATCTCAGCAACCGGAACATCGATTTCTCGGACGAGGAATATGACCTCGCGATCCGCGGGCGCGCGCCCGACGATTCCACGATGATTGCCCGCAAGCTGGAAGACGCCGAGCTGGTGCTGGTGGCGGCGCCGTCCTACCTGAAGCGTGCAGGGAAGCCGAAGACGCTCGAGGACCTGCAAAAGCACGAATGCATTCAATTCGAGCTGCCCAGTACAGGCCGTCGTCTTCCCTGGCTTTTCCGCGCCGGCGGCGAAGGCAGCGGCAAGGCGGCCGAGGTCTTTACCAGCGGGGCATACGCCTGCGCGGATGATGTCCTTGGCATTGTCACCCTCGCGCGCAGCGGAGCGGGGCTGGCGCAGACCTACCGGTTTATCGTCGACAAGGACATCAGGAATGGCGACCTGGTCGAACTCATGCCGCAATGGGGCGGCACGTCGCGTCCGTTCTACCTGATCTATCCGCATGCGCGGCATGTTCCGTTGCGGGTGCGGACCTTCGTGGAGTTCTTGATCGGGAAGACGGGCGATGTGAGGCCTTGACGGCGTGCGTCCGACTCGCAACGACGCCGGCCAATCTTGCATACTGGTAAACTACACCGGTTTTGCCGCGCTTCACTTTTCTGCTTGTAGTGCCGAGGACTGATTCGTATCAGGCATATAGGCCTCGGGCCGCAAGCAGGAAGCGATGCAGCGATTTCCGGACCTACACACAGCCGCCATGCCAGTTCTCAAGCAAACAACGTTCAACGACGCCTATCTCGTCGGCCTTGCCATCCTGGTGTTCGTCATCGATGCCGTCACGCCACTCGGCTATTCCGAATGGGTGCTTTACGTGCTGCCGGTGGCGATCTGCGTGCGCCAGTCCCGTCCGCAGTTGCCGCTCCTCGTCGCGGTGGCGCTGATGCCCTTGCTTATCCTCGGCTATTTCCTGTCGCCACCCGGCGTCGACACCGAGATGGCTATCATCAACCGCCTGTTTTCGATTCCTCCGGTCTTCGGCGTGGCCTACCTCGCCCGTTGGGTGATCGAGGAGCGCCTGCTGGCGCAAAAACTCATGTGGTTCGAGCACGGACGCGCCGAAGTGGCGAAACACCTCCTGGGCGAACCCACGGTTGGCGAAGTCGCCGAAAATATCCTGCACTCCCTCGCTCGGTATTTCGATGCCCAGGTGGCGGTGCTTTACCGGCTGGACGGAGACGCATTGCAGCGCACCGCGACCTACGCACTGGATCTGTCGCAGGCTGCGGAGCGCATTCCGGCCGGGAGCGGCACGGCCGGGGAGGTCGTCCGCGAAGGCAAGGCAGTGGTGCTGCGCGGCCTGCCGGGCGATTTCCTGCGCATCAGCTCAGCCATCGGGAGCGCCGCGCCCGCGCATGTCGTCGTTGCGCCGTTGATGGCCGAAGGCCACGTGGAAGGCGTCGTCGAGTTTGGGTTCCTGCGCCAGGACAGCTTCGAGAACGAGGTCAGGTTGCTGGAGCTGGTCGCCAACAAGATCGGCAGTGCGCTCCGCTCGGCACTGTACCGCCAGAACCTGAAGGACTTGCTGGAAGAAAGCCAGCGCCAGGGCGAGGAGCTCCAGGCGCAGCAGGAGGAATTGCGGGTCACCAACGAGGAACTGAACGCGCAGGCGAAGGCGCTCCAGGAGGCGCAAGCCGAACTCGAAACCCAGCATAGTGTGCTGGAGCAGGCCAACGTGCAACTGGAGGAACGCAACGAGCTGCTCGAGCAGCAGAAGCGCAACCTGATCGCGGCCCAGCAAGCGGTTGAAAGGAGTGCCGCGGAGCTGGAGCGGGCAAACCGCTACAAGTCCGAATTCCTCGCCAACATGTCGCATGAGCTGCGTACCCCGCTCAACAGCTCGCTCATTCTTTCGCACATGCTGGCCGAAAACAAGACCGGTACGCTGACGGAAGAACAGGTCCGCTATGCGCGGACTATCCATTCGGCCAACACCGACCTGCTCAACCTGATCAACGACATCCTGGACTTGTCCAGGATCGAAGCGGGCCAGCTGCTCGTGCAGGCCGAACCGGTCCGCCTGCAGCCGCTCCTCGAGTCGCTGCGGCAGGCGTTCGAGCCGGTGGCGTCCCAAAAGGGCCTCGGCTTTTCCATTTCCGTCAGTGCGGACGCGCCCGCAGAGATCGTGACGGACGAACTGCGGCTTTCGCAGGTCGTAAAGAACCTCTTGTCGAACGCTTTCAAATTTACCGAAACGGGGGAAGTTGAACTCCAGGTCGCCCTGGCAGCCCAGGGCAGGATGCGGTTCGCCGTCCGGGATACGGGGATCGGCATCGCACGTGAACAGCAACAGGTCATCTTCGAAGCCTTCCGGCAGGCCGACGGCAGTATCAGCCGCACGTACGGCGGCACGGGCCTGGGCTTGTCGATCTCGCGAGAACTGGCCCGCCTGCTCGACGGCGACATAGAAGTAACGAGCAGCCCTGGCATCGGCAGCACCTTCACGCTGGAGTTTGCGGCCCGGCTCGACACCGAAGCGTCACCGCGAGCCACCGTGACAGAACTGCCGGCCGCCAATGACGTGCCGCGCGCCCGGCTCCAGGCTGCAGAAGGCGCTGTCGCCGAAGCGGACGAGGCCCGCCCGTCCGTGCAAGACGACCGGGGCGAACGCCAACACGAAAGGCTGATCCTGATCGTGGAAGACGATGACAAGTTCGCCTCCGTCCTCTGCGACCTGGTGCGTGAAATGCATTTCGACTGCCTCCACGCGCCCACCGCGAACGCGGCCATCCAGCTTGCGCAAGAGTACCGGCCCGATGCGGTCCTGCTGGACGTGCACCTGCCCGACTACTCGGGCCTGAGTGTGCTCGAACGCCTCAAGCGCGAGTCGTCCACGCGGCATATCCCCGTGCACATGATCTCCGTCGATGACTACCGGAAAACTGCGCTGGAGCTGGGAGCCATCGGCTACACGCTTAAGCCGGTCGCCAGGGACGAGGTCGCGCGTTCGATCAAGCGGATCGAGGAAAGGCTCTCGCGCCGGGCCAGCCGGATCCTGATCGTCGAAGACAACGCCTCTCTGCGCGACAGCATGGCGGCCATGCTGGGCGCGCAGGGAACCGATATCGTCAGCGTCGGCACCGCAGAGGAAGCGCTGGAACAGCTCGCCGCCGTGACCTTCGACTGCATGGTGATGGATTTGAACCTGCCGGACAAATCCGGTTTCGACGTGCTCGATCAAATGGCCAGGGAGCAGAAATACGGGTTCCCGCCGGTGATCATCTACACCGGGCGAGTCTTGTCGCGGGATGAGGAACAGCGGCTGAGACGGTATTCTCAATCGATCATCATCAAGGGCGCCAGGTCGCCGGAACGCCTGCTGGACGAGGTGTCGCTGTTCCTCCACCGCGTCGAGGCGTCGCTGCCGGAGGATCAGCAGGAGATGCTGCTGCGTGTCCGGCAGCGCGATGCCGCATTCGAGGGCAGACGGATCCTGATCGCGGAAGACGACATTCGCAACGTATACGCGCTGACCAGCATTTTCGAGCCGCTGGGCGCCGAGCTTGTCATTGCCCGCAATGGCCGGGAGGCGCTGCAACGGCTGGCCGAGCATGAGATCGACCTCGTGCTGATGGACGTGATGATGCCCGAAATGGATGGCCTGTCCGCCATCCGGGAGATCCGCCGGCAGGCACAGCACAAGAACCTTCCTGTCGTGGCGCTGACCGCGAAGGCCATGACGAACGACCGCCGCGACTGCCTGGAGGCAGGCGCCAACGACTATATCGCCAAGCCGATCGACGTGGAGCAGCTGGTATCCCTGTGCCGCGTCTGGATGCCGCGTCACTCGCTGCGTGCATAACGGACATCAATGGACATCAATGGACATCGACCCCGATTTCGATATCGAACTCAAGCTGCTGCTCGAGGGAATCTATCTCAAGTACCAGCATGATTTCCGGCACTACGCCGTGGCCTCGCTGCGCCGGCGCGTGCGCCTGGCGATGGACCGGTTCGGATGCGCGACCGTCTCGCAGCTGCAGGACAAGGTCTTGCGCGACCCGGCACTCTGCAGCCAGATGCTGCGCTTCCTGACCGTGCAGGTGAGCGAGATGTTCCGTGATCCAGGCTATTTCCGCGCCGTGCGCGAGCATGTCGTGCCGGCCCTGCAGACCTATCCGTCGTTCAAGGTATGGATCGCCGGCTGCAGCACCGGGGAGGAGGTGTGGTCGATGGCGATTCTCCTGGAAGAAGAGGGCGTGCTCGATCGCAGCGTGATCTATGCGACAGACATCAATCCGGACGCGCTCAAGACGGCGGAAGCCGGCGTCTATCCGGTCGAGCGGCTTGCCCAGTTCAGCGCCAGCTACCAGGCCGCCGGCGGCAAGGGAAGCCTGTCCGATTACTACACGGCCGCCTATGGCAGCGCGATGTTCCAGCAGCGGCTCAAACGCAAGGTGGTGTTCGCCGACCACAGCCTGGCGACTGACAGCGTGTTCTCGGAGACGCATTTCATTTCCTGCCGCAACGTTCTCATCTATTTCAATCTCGCATTACAGAATCGGGCGGTCGGCCTGTTCAAGGATTCGCTGGTGCGCCGCGGATTCCTTGGGCTGGGCACCAAGGAAAGTCTGCGCCTGACCGACTATGCAAGGGATTTCAGGGAAGCGGTTCCGCATGAACGAATCTACCAGCGGGAATGAGGTAGTGAGCAATGGCCAATACGACGAGCAGCATTGATGCAGTAGTGATCGGCGCCTCCGCCGGCGGCGTCGAAGCGTTGTTGCATGTGCTTGGCGCACTGCCGGCGGACTTCCAGGCGGCGGTGCTCGTGGTCATGCACCTGGCCCCGGACCGGCCATCGATCATGCCGCGCCTGCTGGCGCAGCGCTGCGCGATGTCCGTCAAGGAGGCAGACGACAAGGAAGAGATTCGCGCCGGCACGGTGTATCTCGCAGTGCCGGACTATCACCTCCTGGTCGAGCCCGAAAAACGGCTTGCGTTATCCAGGGACGAGCCCGTGCATTATTCACGGCCGTCGATCGATGTGCTTTTCGAGTCGGCAGCGTACGCCTATTGCAGCCGGCTGCTGGCGATCGTCCTGACCGGCGCGAGCAATGACGGGGCGGATGGCCTGCGGGCCGTGCGCGCAGCCGGCGGCGCCGCATGGGTACAGGATCCTTCCGAGGCAACAGTGGATATCATGCCGGCTGCCGCGCTGGCGCAGGCTGGCGCGGACCGGGTACTGACATTGAGCGAAATTGCGGCCGGACTTGCGGCCATTGCAACCCAACAAGAAAGATAAGACATGCTTCCCGCATTTTCCGACCCTGTGAAAGTGCTCGTCGTCGACGACGTCGAGAAGAACCTGCTGGCCATGCAGGCGTTGCTGGAACGCCCCGGTCTTGAGCTCCTGTGCGTCTCGTCAGGCGAAGCGGCACTCGAACTGCTGTTGCAGCACGAGGTCGCACTGGCGCTGGTCGACGTCAACATGCCCGGCATGGACGGCTTCGAGCTGGCGGAACTGATGCGCAGCAACGCCAGGACACGAACGATTCCAGTCATCTTCATCACAGCCGCGCTGCACGATGCAAGTCGCGCCTTCCGCGGGTACCAGGCGGGGGCCGTCGATTTCCTCTACAAGCCGTTCGAGCCCGATGTCCTGCGCAGCAAGGTCGATGTCTTCGTCGCGCTCTTCACCCAGCGCAAGCAACTCGAGCTGCATGCCGCCGAGCTGAAGCACGCCATCTATGTCAACGATATGTTCAATGCCGTGCTGGGGCATGACTTGCGCACGCCGCTGGCGGCGGTCATGACAGGTGCGGAGGTCATCATGCATACGGCCGCGCAACCAAACATTGTGTCGACGGCTGCGCGGATTCGCTCAAGCGGCGAGCGCATGGAGAAGATGGTCGCGCAGCTGCTCGCCCTCGCCGGGACGCGTTCGGGCGAGATACCCTTGGAGCTGGCCAACGGCGACTACGGCGCGGTCTGCGAACAGATCATTTGCGAGCTGACCAACCCGGCTTCGCCACAGCATGGGCGGGATGACGTTCGCCTCACGATCGAGGGCAATGCCGAAGGGCTCTTCGACAAGCACCGCATCGCGCAGGTACTTTCCAACCTCGTCGCCAATGCCCTACTGCACCGGACGCCCGGCACATTGGTTGAGGTGACGATCGACGGGTCAAGGCAGGATCGGGTAAGCATCCGCGTAGGGAACGAAGGCTGCATCGAAGCCGACGTCCTGACCACGATATTCGAGCCATATCGCAGCGGCAAGCGCGCGTCCACGAACGCGTCTGGGCTCGGGCTGGGGCTGTATATCGTCAAGCGGCTGGCGGAAGCCCATGGCGGCGCCGTGACGGTTCAATCCAGTGTTGGTGAAGGAACGCAATTTGAAGTCGCCTTGCCGCGCATTCCACCGAACGTGAAATCCGGCATTGCCAATCCGCAATGAGGGAAGGGGGCTTGCCCCGAACAGGATCCTTGCTCTTGCTCAAGAACCCTGCCTGACGCCCGCTTGACCTGTAATTCGGTGTTTGCCAAAATAGCGAAATGGACTCCGTTTTCAAGGCGCTGTCAGACCCGACGCGGCGCCAGATCCTCAAACTCCTGCGCGAGAACAATCTCAGCGCAGGCGACATCGCTTCGCATTTTGCCGTCTCGAAACCCACCATTTCAGGTCATCTCTCCGTGCTGAAAGAAGCTGGCCTGGTGGACGTGGAGCGGCATGGAAACGTATTGATCTATCGGCTGAAGCTGAGCGTGCTGGAAGAAACGATGATTCCCTTCATGGAATTCTTCGCACGGAATCAGGATTCGAGAAACAAGAAGGAAAAGAAATGAAACATCCTGCGGTACTGGTCCCGCTGGTTCTGGGAAGCCTTGCGCTTGCCGTATCCGTCCTGCTGCATGGACGCCTTCCCGAATCGATGGCGATCCATTGGAACCTGAGCGGCGAGCCCGACGGGTTCGCCTCGAGGCAGATCGGCGCTTTTGCTCTGCCCGTTCTGACACTTCTGCTTTCATTGGGACGCACCGTGATACACCGCCTCGAGCCGCGGGCGCCGAACCTCGAACGCTCTTCAAAGGCACTGTCAGCGCTCGTCGTGGCCATGGCGCTGGTGTTGACGCTGGTCCATCTCACAATCCTGGCCGCGGCGATCGGCATGACGATCAATCCCGCGGCAGTGGCGATCGGCGCCACCGGACTGCTCTTGACGCTCTCCGGCAACTACATGGGCAAGACACGTTCCAATTTTGCCATCGGGATCCGGAACCGTTGGACCTTGTCCGACGAGCAGGTATGGGACAAGACGCATCGCGTTGGCGGAAGGCTGTTTGTCGCCGAGGGCGTCGTAGCCTTGCTCATATCACTCACCGGCTTGAGCGGGACGGAAACAGCAATAGCACTGTTTGCCGCAGTCGCCGCGACACTGGGGGGCCTGCACTTGTATTCTCTGAGTTTGTGGCGCAATCGCGCCCCCGGCGGCGGGCGCACGCGATGATGTTCTGGAAAGAACTCACCGCCCTCGGGGACGCAAGCATTACACTGCCCGCAGCCATCGTCATCGCTCTGTTGCTCCTTGCCCCGACCACGAGAGGGCTGGCGCTGCGGTGGTTTGTCCTGTTCGGAGCGATGTTAGCCTGCGTGGTCGCCACGAAGCTGGCATTTCTTGCCTGGGGTGCCGGAATTGCGGAGATCAATTTCACCGGTATCAGCGGACATTCCTCTCGGTCGGCCGCCGTTTGGCCTGCGCTTGCCTTTGTACTCGTCTGGAACAGCAGCAAGGCAACGCGCAGAAACGTTGTTGCGCTCTCTTTTGTCATTGCCGCCTTGATTTCCGCATCACGCGTGATCATTGACGCGCACTCGCTTTCCGAAGCGTTGCTCGGCTTTGTACTTGGTTCGGTGGTCTCTATGCTTTTCATGCAGCGCGCAGCCGCATATCAACCTCGTCCTGTCGGTCACCCGATTCTTGCGGTCGGGGCTGTCATCCTCGTTGGCTCGGCTCTGCTCGGCCCGGCGCCCACGAAGACATGGATGCGCGAGCTGGCCTTCTATCTGACGGACCGTGATGAACCGTACAGCCGCAACGAGTTGATGCAAGGTACTGGAGGAGCGCGGCAATAGAACTGGCGCGTCCCTGCGCGCGCGATTGTTTCCCCATATTCATGGGAGGAAACTGAAAGGAGCGTGTGCTTAAATGCCTTACTCCCAACCAGACCTGCGCAAGCGCGTGGCGCTGCTCGCGGCATAAAATGACAAGACAAGTATTGTTGGCATCAAGTGTATTGCTGTCGCTTCTCATCATGCTCGCCCTTCTCATGCAGGGCTGGCGAATGAGAGATGAACGTGCTGACGATGCCGGCTGGGCGCAACTGCACGCGTCGCAACCAGGCGATCACAAGGTCTTCGAACCTGCGATGGTTCAGCACTTGCCGGACCCGGCCCGCCGCTACTTTCTTTTCACGATAGCACCTGGCACACCACTGGTTCCGGTAAGCGAGATTCGAATGCATGGGGAGATCGGCCTGGGCAGCAAGGACGCTCCCGGTTACCAGCCGATGCGCGCACACCAGATTCTCGCCCCGCCTCACGGCTTTATCTGGCGAGTTGATGCGGGTTCCGGCGCGATGCGCATGAGCGGCTCGGACGGCATGCTGCAAGACCGTGCGTGGACCCGATTCTGGCTCAACTGGACGCTTCCGGTGGTGCGGGCAGGCGACGACGAGAATGTCCTGCGCTCAGCGTTCGGCCGCGTTGCAGCAGAGGCGGCGTTCTGGGCGCCTGCATCGCTCTTGCCGGGGAATGGCGTCATTTGGGAGAGCGGTGATGGACCGAACCGTGCCAGGGCAACCGTGAGGCGGGGTGCGCTCACCCAGTCGCTCGAGATGGAGATTGCAGAAGACGGACGGCCCCTGTGGGTAATGATTCCGCGGTGGAGCAATGTCAACCCTGAGGGGGAGTGGCGCGTCCAACCGTTTGGCGGCACCCTCGCAGACTTCCGCAGCTTTGGCGGCTATACCCTCCCGACACGGGTCGACGGCGGCAATCATTTTGGCACCCCGGACTACTTCCCATTCTTCCGCGCCCAGGTCGAGGAGATAAGCTTCCCCCGGCAATGATTCCTGCGAATGCGCTATGCGGCTGCTTCTGTCAAAGCCCGCAATGCATCGGCAATATCGTAGGGTTTTGGAAGGACCTGTACCCCCGGAATCGACACCCGTTGTTCGGAGTAGCCGGTGGTAAGCACAACACCGACTTGGGGGCGGCGCTCTCGAAGCGATGCGGCCAGCTCAATGCCGCTCATCGAGCCTGGCATCACAACATCGGAAAACACGATATCCACGGGTGCGCCGGTATCGAGCAAAGCCAATGCATGATCGGCACTCTCCGCCGTGAAAACTTCGAAGCCTGCCTTCTCGAGCGCTGGTACCACGCTTTCCCGCACAAGAGGATCGTCCTCGACAAACAAGAGCCTGATGCCCGCGACGGGGGCGGCTTCCTTTTCCCGCATCTCGATCGTCTGCCCGGCAATCGGTCCAGCCGACTTCGGCAAGTAGATCTCCACGGTTGTTCCATGGCCCTCGCTGCTATGCAGGAGCAGCGTCCCGCCTGACTGCCGGGCAAAGCCGTACGCCTGGGGCAGTCCCAAGCCGGTGCCTTGGCCGATTTTCTTGGTCGTGAAGAACGGGTCGAGCGCCTTTCCCATCACCTCCCGGGTCATTCCCAGGCCGGAATCGGCCATGCACACACGGACATACTCTCCTGCGGGGATTCCCTCCAACGGAGAGGCGAGCATCTCGTTGCTGACCGTCAGCCGGATGGTGCCGCCGGCAGGCATTGCATCCTTTGCGTTGAAGGCGAGATTGATCAGCGCCAGTTCAAACTGGGTAGGGTCTATGGTGACAGCCCAGAGACCGTCAGCGACATCGACTTGCAGATCCACGTTTGACGGCAAGATGTTCTCGACCAGCTGCTCAAAGTCTCTGACGTGCCGGTCCAGGCTGACGGTTTCCAGTCTTGCGTCCTGCGTCCGGCCGAATGCGCTTAGCTGGCCGGTCAAGGAAGTTGCCCGGTCCAGGGCTTTGTTGCAGGTATCGATCAGGGACTGCACGCGCTCCTGGCTGGAGATCATCCGGGCCAGTTGCAGCGCGGTGGTCAGCGTCTGGAGCAGATTGTTGAATTCATGGGCAATGCCCGCGGTAAGCCTGCCCAGCGCATCCATTTTCTGACTTTGGAGCAGGGCTCGCTGTGCCCGCTCGGTATCGGCAACGGCCTGGGCTACGCGGTGCTCCAGTTCCTGCTTGCTTCGCCGGATCTGTCTGCTGGCATCGGTAATGCGGGCGCCGACAGCATCCACTTCAACCAGCCCCTGGGGCTGATAGAGGACTTCTTCGCCGCGTCCCAGCTTGTCTGCAGACGCGCCCAGCTGATTCATGCGCCCGATGACTCTTGTGGCAATGCGCTGGGCAAAGATGAACGAGATCCCCAGCAGTATTGCCATCATGAAGGCCAAAAATGCCGCGGCCCGAAATGGAGTACGACGGAGTTCGGCTTCCGGAATGCTCAGGACGATCGTCCAATCCGAGATCGGAACACGCTTGAAAAAGGTTTTCACCGGAACTCCGTCCAGCGTCACCGTCTGGACGATTCCTTCCGTTGTCGAGGAAAAGAGCTTTTGAATGCTCTCGTCAGACGATTTGCCGACATACTGCTGATGATCCCGGGATCGTGCCACGATCACGCCCTTGCGGTCCACGATCACTCCCAACCATTGGCGAGGCAGATCTTGCTGCACCAGGAGAGACTGCATCGCCAAGACATGTACTCCCATGATGAGGAAGTACTGAATCTCGTCTCCTTGCATGATCGGAACCTGGAGTATGAAGTCGTGGCGCTTAGCTACTGGAGCGAGAAAGACGTCCGAGACGAGGGTCTGCGCTGCGCCATGCCGCTGCATGAGCGCGTCCATGTTTGAAGCACGTTGCTTCGGAAGCGGTGCCCCGAATGGCGCGCGGGTATTCAGTAACTGGCGGCCGCTCTTGTCCACAAGAATAATGGCCGTCTCGGGAGTGGGCGCCATTTTCTTTGCGTAGGCATAGAACTCTTGCAGATCGCCGCTGGCGAGAGCCGGGAAATTGGCGAGTGTCTTGAGGATGCCTTCCTTCGCCTGCAGTTCATTGTCCACCAGGAGGGAAAAGGCCCGGGCGGCTTCGGTCATCCCCTTCTCTTGTGCCGCCTGCTCTTCCCTGTAGACATACCATACGGCAAGTATCGAGGCCAGAAAGGCTGGAATCACAACAGACAGGACCAGGATAATCAGTTGACTTCTAAAACGCATGGTCGCCGATCAGGGGTAAGCGGGTGACACTCCTGTGGAGTCAGCCCGCTGTCTTTGATGAGAAACATGGGGTGAATATACAGCAAGACTGCCGCTGGGGGTCCGGGCGGCGAAGCACGCACGTGAAGACTTTACGGGTAGAAGTTAACCGGTAGAAACGGGCGTGGAAACGGCGCTTCCGGTCCGGCTGTTTGCCGAGGTACGTAGCCCCTTGCCTGCAGAATCAAACAAGAATCTGCCCGGCATCCACTTGGCCGACCAGTGTAAGCAGGGTCAAAGGGTCTTCATCGACGCGTGCCGTCAGGGCCGTGAGTTGGGCCGGGGTTGCCTCCTTCTGCGATGCCGTCAGGTGTCCGACGCTGAAAATCCCCCAGTCCACCCGATTCTGGAAGAAATCCTTTCCGTCGACCTCGTCGGCGACGCCGAGGGCCGCATTGGTCATGTTGATGACAAGTTGTCCGCGGCTATGCGTGGCCAGCTGGTTGGACCAGTATGCCAAGCCTTCCGCATCGGGCGCCTTGTCGAACACGTTTTGATAGATGGACGTCACGAAGGATGTCGGCGACAGGGTAGTCGGATAGATTGCCTTGACGATGTCGAGCGAGAAGATGGTGTCGGCCACGGCCTCCAGGCCCTGCGCGTTCTTTTGCTGCGCCCAGTAGTTGTATCCCTCCTTTTCCGGTGCCCGGCGAAAACCGGCGACGTAGATCTGGACCAGCGATGCATCGATCCCCGAGTAAGCCGCCACAGCCGAGAGCGGCACATCCCTGTCCGACAGCCGCACAGTTTCCACATCGCGGCAGATGGCGATGTTGTCCGCGCTATCCTGGATCAGGAAGCTGTTGTCGCGCAGCTTGGCAATGCCCGCGTCGCTCGAACTGAAGTTGACCCAAAGGATGTCTGCCCCGTCGCCGCCGTTAATGCCGTCCTTGCCCGCAATGTTGACGAAGATGTCGTTACCGCCGCGGGCATACATCATGTCGTCCCCGCCGTTGCCGGCAATCCAGTTCGGCGACGCCGAACCGGTAATGACGTCATCGTAGTTCGAGCCATTCGCATTTTCGATATCGCCCGTCAGCCAGTAGAAGCTGGTCGGACTGGTCTCGATCGCGTCGGAAAGCGGGATCGCGAAGCCAGCGCTGGTATCCACGATGGCAGACGGCCTTGTATCGGGAAGTGCAATGATCCAACCCTCGTCCGACGCCGCCGCGCTGGCCGTATCGAGCCCGCCTGCATCCCAGAGAGTGATGTAGTCGCCATAACGTAGAAGCGAGTGCGTCGTATCGCCGGCGTTCGTCTGCATGTTCTTGCCATAGAGGTACTGCAGCGCAAGAACATCCATCAGCATCGGCGTGGCCGGATCCCAGGAAATGTCGTTGTAGTCGTAATCGTCCTGATAGGACATGACCGTGAACCAGTCGTTGTCCATGTATTCCATTCCCAGGTCCTGCAAGGTTGGCCGTCCCGTTCCGCCATCGTCATGCGGATGCTTGAGGCCGAGCGCGTGGCCGATCTCATGCATGAAAAGGAAATAGCCGGCGGAACCCGGCGCGTAACTGGGCAGTGAATTTGCCTCGCTATTGACGTTGAGGAACACGTCGCCGGGCGCGCCGGTGTAGTAGATTCCGTTATAAGACGTGTTGGAGAAGAATGCGCGGCCCCATGCTGAAGCGCTCGAAAAAATTTCCGGCGAGCCGCTGAGTGAAATCGTTATATCCGAATAGGGGCTGGCACTCACCGGCGAAGAATATGCGCCCGTATACTCGAAACGGACGTTGGCGTAGTAGGAGATAGCGTCGAAGATGGGCGTGATCTGTGCAGCTACCCGAGCCGGGTCGAGCCAGACCTCGCCAAAAAGTCCGCCGGCCACGCTCCATCGAATCGTTCTCGATGCATCGAGCGTCCAGTAATAGCCGTTGGTGGCGGCGTCTACAAGGGCATCGCCGGTCAGGTTGAAGGGTGCGCTCGAGGGAATCGCCATGTTGTTCTCTTGTTCTGTATTTGTTGGAGGCCGACATGGCGAAGATAAGCCTCCCGGATGTGGCTGCCTATGGCTGGCACCGACAAGTTGCAGCAAGTTTGATATCGACCAAACCGCGGCAGGCTGCGATCGAATCCCAGCCTGCGCAGGTGACGATGCGTTTTACAGCGGAGGCACGACGCCGGCAAACCTCAGCAAGTCTGCCATCAGGAAGGTTTCAGGTTTTGCCGAAGGAAGCGTCGGCTTCCAGTCAGGCTGATTGCTCAGGTAAGAAGTATCGTCCACCTTCAGTACACCGATGAACACTTCCCCCACGATACGGCTGCCGACCGGCCCGAGGCGCAGGCCCTGTTCCATCACTTCCGCCTCTTTGAGGATGTAGTAAAACAGCGGCGTGTCGTTGTCCATCGTATGCCTGCTGTCCGGTGCATAGGTCGCCAACTCGCTCAACTGCTCCCTCGACAGGGTCGGCAGGTTCATTTTCTTTGCCACTTCCTGTCCGGAGGGCAGGCCGAAATTGACATGGCGCGCCAGGGTCCGCGCAGGCAGCGCCTGCAAGCCGTCGGCAGGAAGCCCAGGCGATGGACTCCGCGCTCCGGGCAGGTTCATCACGACTGAAGACAGCTTGGTGTCGATACGCTTGTTCGGCCGGGAATTTCCGTCGCCGAAATTGAAGAAGGTCTGCCAGTCGACGAACCGCCGCGGCGCACGCTTGCCGCCGCGCAGGTCCTGCGGATCGGGATTATTCGGGTCGATGGTGTCGTCGAACAAAAAGGCGAAAAAAGGCGTTCCGCCGCTAGGGCCGAAATTGAGCCGGTAGCTGGGCCGGATCTGCGAATGGCCGAAGCGATACGCCCCCACGGAGAACTCGATAGGCAGCAATGCGACGCGGCGCCCGGAGCGGGTCTTGATGTGGTTCGATGACTGTTCCGGCTTGTAATATTTCAGCCCTTCGCTGAGGAGCTGGTCCACGCGTTCCTGGCCGATGGTCTGCGGCAAAAATTCATGCAGGATGATCCACTGATAATGCCAGGTCACCAGCCGGCGCGCCTCGTCAAAGATCCGTTCGGGGGAAGCATGCCGGTATTCCGGCTGCCGGTCCAAATAGTCCGTCACGGCATTGTGAAAAGAGAGGATCGCCAGGTGCATTTGCGAAACGACGGAATTTTCATCGTTGCGCCCCTCGGAAACAATTGCATCCAGCTCGTCGCGCGGCAGGTCACTGCGCTGCGCCCCATTTCTCGACACCGACTCGGAACCCGGATTGGCCTCGACAATGAACTTGATCAGATCACCGTTCGTTTCGTAAAGCTCCGGCGACCCCGACGGCCCTTCGCCATACACCGAATCCAGGTCGAACGCGGCCGTGCGGAAATTGCTTGTCTGTTCAGGGGCTTCGTTCTCATCCAGTTCGGAATCCCGATCGAAGGCCAGGTCGTGATCCAGGAACTGTCCGAGAAAGGTAATTCCCGCCGTCATATTTGGATTGTCGGGGTTGTTCGGGCTGAACCGGGCGGGATTGATGATCGACTGTACCGGGTCGGAGAGATCGTCCTTCGCGTTCAGGATTCCGTCACGCGCTCCGAGTTGTTTGGCTGCGGTCCGTGCGCTCTCGGTCTGTTCACTGAAGGCGGGCAGATCCGGAAACATGCGTATGAAGACATTACCGGGTTCCGGCGCAATTTCTTCCATTGGCGTTTCCACTGTCTGCTGAGCCCAGCCAGGGTGAAGAACCAGGCCCGAACCGAAGATGGAAGAAACGAATATGAATCGCCAAGTCATCGCCATGCAGAGCCCTCGTGCATCAAAGAAAAAACACGGATGGTAAAAAACTGCACAAGTTAAAAATATAAGCCTATGGCTTGCAAGTTCACTATATGGTGCGACCCTATGAATGCATTCTTCTTTACCTAGCTTTACATTAGACATGCCTGGATAAAGGGGTATTTTCATGCGCTGAGACAAGTATCGGCAGCGGCGTCTTCAATGAGAGTCGATTTTCCAGGCCAACGCGTCGAATCGTTTTGCCGATCAATGATCGAAGTAATAGCGCGCGGGATTCCACGAGGGAAATTGCCCCGGATCGCGCGCAGGGTCGTTCATCACGAAGGAACGCTGAATGAAAATTCTATTGATTGATGACGATGTCTCGCTTGCCCACATGCTGGAAGAATATCTGCGAAGTGAAGGCTTCGATGTTCTTGTTCTGCACGATGGAAGTACCGCGATTGCCGAACTTGCCTCCGGAGCGTATGGAATCGTCGTCCTCGACATCATGATGCCTCGGATGAATGGCCTGCAACTATTAAGGCAGATCCGCGCGTCCAGCCAGATACCGGTACTGATGCTGACCGCCAAGGGAGATGATGCAGACCGCATTACCGGGTTGGAACTTGGCGCGGACGATTACGTACCCAAGCCTTGCACGCCTCGCGAACTGACCGCGAGGATTCGAGCGATTCTCCGCCGCACCCAGTCGCTCGCCACGGCAGTTTCCATGGAGTCCACGTTCTTCGTCGGGCCATTGCGGCTGTGGCCCGGAAAACGAAAAGCGGAATGGGATGGGCAGCCCGTTCAGCTCACCAGCACCGAATTCAGTCTGCTAGAGGTCCTGGTAAGAAATGCAGGCCGTCCGGTGAGCAAGAACGCGCTCTCCGAGCAAGGCTTGGGCCGCTCGCTGGCGCCCTATGACCGCAATATCGATGTTCACATCAGCAGTCTTCGGCGCAAGCTTGGACTGACGAAAGACGGCTCGCCCTGGCTACGCACTGTTTATCGGATCGGCTACCAGTTTGTCAAAGAATAGGAAACCATAGGAAACGGGGCGCGAATGGGGCGCTTGTTCTGGAAATTCTTTATTGCCATCTGGCTGGCGCAGCTTCTCGGCACGATGTCGGTCATGTTCATCGTCGAGACCGTATACCGGATGGAAGAAGCTGGACGACCGCGGGCGGCTGCGGATCAGTCGGCGAATCTTTTGATCGACTCCGCCGCCGCGACCCTGCGCTATGGAGGGACCAAGGCACTGCAGATCATGGTGGAAGACACCGCAAGGCAGAGCTTGATGGTGGTGGACGAAAACTACCGCGAGATCTTCGGCAGGCCGGTAGACCCTGCCGCTTTGCGATCGGCGCTGGATAAAAATCAGCAGGGAGAGGATACCGAAAGCGTCCGCCAGGTGGTTTTACCCGACGGGCATAGATACCTGCTGTTTATTCAGGATGCGGTGCAAAGTTCGAGGCAAAACGATCGCGCGCCATTGCCGCCGCACGGCGCAAGGCTGCTTCCGACGGAGCCTTTGCTTGCGCACCTGATCGCGAGCTTGGTTGTTGCTGCGCTTCTTGCCCACTACTTGTCGAGGCCGATACGCAGTTTGAGTTCGGCGATCCGGGACATGGCCTCCGGGAAGCTTCAGGTGGCCGTGGCCGCCGCCGTCGAACGGCGAAAGGACGAACTGGCGGACTTGTTGCGTGATTTCGATGACATGGCCCGGAGAATCGCCACCCTGGTAGATGGTCAACGGCAGCTGTTTCATGATGTGTCGCATGAGCTGCGCACGCCGCTCGCGCGTATGCAGGTTGCCATCGGCCTGGCAAGGAAGCAGCCGGAGAAAATCGAGAAATTGCTGGAGCGGATAGACGGCGAGATTGTACGGATCGATCGATTGATCGGCGAATTGCTGGCCCTGTCGAGGCTCGCGGTTACGGAGGTCGGGATGACGGATGAAGAGTTCAACATCCATGCACTTCTTGCGGAGATCGTGGACAACGCCCGATTCGAGGGGAAGGCGAAAGGGCAAAAGATTCAGTATTCAGGTGATAGGGAAGTGAGTATCAATGGGAGCCCCGAACTGATGCGCCGGGCGATTGAAAATGTGGTCCGCAATGCCGTCGAACACACGCCGGACGACTGTGTGATTTCGGTCGAATCCCGAATGGATGCCGCGCGTGCCCGCTTGCGGATTGTGGTCTCCGATACCGGGCCGGGTGTATCGGGTACCGAGATGGTCAGCGGGACGAAATCGGGACGCTCTGCGGATGGTCATGGATTGGGACTGTCAATCTCGAAACGCATCATCGATGCCCACCGTGGGGAAATTCGGATACAAAACCAGGCAAAGGGCGGCTTGAGTGTCGTGATCATGTTACCGGTGTCCCCTGGCCCGGACGCCGGGGGACACCCGTAGGCTGGGATGTAATCCCAGCACTGTTTGCCGGTTTGGTGAATGCTGGGATTGCATCCCAGCCTACCGGCGGATTGGCTTTTTCAGGCGGCCCAGCAGGCGATCGAGCGAGATGGCGCCACCTCCGTACGCGACGATTGGCAGCAGCAAGCCGGCCCAGGTCAGATGGGTTGGCCATGCAGCCGGGTAAACAAAGACCTGAATCACCGCAGTCATGGCAAGCAGTGCCAGCGCCGCCGGCCTGGTGAACAGGCCGATCACGAGCAGGATCGGGAACAGGTGCTCGGACCATGTCGCCAGCTGCGCGGCGAACTCGGGGGCGATCAGCGGTAACGCATACTCGTGTTCGAACAGGGCGTAAGTGGTGTCCTTGATCGTGAGAAGGTCCTGCACCTTGGTGCGTCCCGAGAGAAAGAAGACGGAGGCGATGCCGACGCGGGCAATCAGCAGTAGCACGGCCTGCGGCAACAGACGCGACGGCCATGCGGGCGGGGCGATGGTGTTTGTATCCATGGTTGGGCTCTTTCGTATAAGGTAAATCGTCGACAGGCGGGCAAGCGTCAGGTACGTCAGGTGCGCCATTTGCCGTTGCGGACCAGTTCAATGACGGCGTCGGCGAACGCCTCCGGCGCTTCCTGCGGCAGGTGATGGCCTGCGCCGGGAACAGGGTGGTGGCTGTAAGGGCCGCTGAACCTGTCCGCAGTGTCCCTGTCCGGCACCACCCCGCTGGCGTCCCCGGCGAGGACGATGGACGGCACGGCGATCAACGGCCTCTCTGCCAGCTTTCTTTCCACCGCCTCGTATCGGGCATCGCCTGCCACCCGGCCGAGACGGTGGCGCCACGAATGAATGACGACGTCGACATAATCCGGATTGTCGAAGGCAGCCACGGCGCGCTTCAGGAGGGCGTCGTCGAAGGGCCAGCCGGGAGAGTTGTCGGCCCACAGGATGCGGGCGGCGTCGCCCCGGTTTGCCTCGAGGCGGGCGCGGCCGCGCTCGGTCTGGAAATAGTAGTACTGGTGCGCGAGCGCCGCTTGGGCCTGCCGCGATAAGGGCGAGGTCAGATTGCCGGCCGCATAGCCGTTCACGGCGACGACGCCGACACAGCGCGTCGGTTTGAGCACGGCAGCGACGCAGGCGGCGCGCGCGCCCCAGCCGAAGCCGGCGATCACCGCTTCGGGAATGTGCAGCACATCCATCAAGGCGATCACATCACTGCCGACCGCAGCCTGCTGGCCGGATCGCAGCGTCGATGCATGATTGAAGCGTGTCGTACCATGCCCCCGCAGATAGGGCACGATGGCGCGATAGCCCTCGGCGGCCAGCAATCGGGCGACCTCGGTGTAGCTGTGGATGTCGTAGCCGAGGTCGTGCAGCAGGATGACCGGCCTGCCTTCCTCCGGCCCGGCCGCGTGGTAGCCGAACTCGAGCAGGTCGCTCCTGGCCTGTTCTACCCGCAGCCTTGGCAGGGGTTCCGATGCGGCGCCGGCGAGCGGCACGCCGCCGGCGGCGAGGCCGCTGATGGCTGCGACGGCCAGCATGAAGTTGCGGCGCGAGGTAATGTTCCGGGACACGAGTCAATCTCCTTGATTCGGTGTTGTGAAAATTGGAAGCGCGCGGTCGACGCCGGTGACGAGTTCGCTGCCGATCCAGCCGGCGAGCATGGCGCCGGCCCTGATGACGCCTTCGCTTTCGCCGACCCGGCCGACCAGCATTTCGCATAGCGCATGGAAGCTCCCGTTTGCCTGTACATGCAGAATCGCTTCGTGCTCCAGCATGTCGACGGTGTGCAGGCGGGAGACGAATCCGCGGCGCCAGACCAGCAACGCGCAGGGCTGCGCCAGCATTTCCGCTTCCGGCCTGTCCCTGCCTTCGTGCAAAGCCGACCAGATGCCAGCGGCGTTGGTCGTGGCGGGCAGCGTCAGCAGGGAGGGCGCCAGCAGCAGCCGTGCAGCGTCCCAGTCGATGTTCGCGAGATCCGCGGCTGCTACCGGCGCTGCATCGCGCGCGACGAAGGCTGTGGTCAGAGCGGCCTCGATCCAGGCCAGCTCGTGGATGTCGGGATTGCGGGGAAACAGTGCTGCCAATGTCGCGCCGAAATTGTCGGCATACGCGTCGAGCGTCCAGGAATGCGGCGGATGCCTGTCGATGTGGCTGACGGCGGCGTAATGGAAAGCTTCGGCGCCCATCCATGCCCGTACTTGCGGAAAGGATTGCTCGAGGCAGCCGACGAGCTGGGCACGGTAATTGTTCTGGTAGACGGCAAGGCCGGCGCGCTTGCCGCCACCGAGCCGGGCGGCTGACTCGTCGGACGCGCTGACGAGCCAGGCGCGGAAATCGCGCTGCAGTTCGGCCAGCGTCATGCCGCCTCCTTCAGGCCGAGATGGCGTGCGATATCGAGTTCTTCCAGCAATACGGGCAACGGCGGAATGCTGTCGTCACGCTCGATCATCGTGGCCACGGGTCCGCATCGGGAAATGGCCGTGGCGTACAGGCGCCAGACCGCGTCGATGACGGCTGCGTCGTGGGTGTCGATCAGCATATCCCGGCCCTGGCTGTGTCCGGCGAGGTGAATCTGGCGCACGCGGTCCGCCGGAATGCCCTGCAGATAATCGAGGGCGTCGAAACCGTGATTGCTCGCGCTCACGAAAACATTGTTCACGTCGAGCAGCAGGCCGCAGCCGGTGCGCTTCGTCATTGCGGCGATGAATTCCCATTCGCTCATGGCGCCGTCGAACGCCACATAGCTGGATGGATTTTCGAACAGCATCGCGCGGCCGAGCGCATTCTGCGCCCTGTCGATGTTGTCGCAGACGATGTCGAGCGCTTCCTCGGTATAGGGCAGCGGCAGCAGGTCGTGCGAATTGAAACCGTCGATGCGTGTCCAGCACAAGTGATCAGAGACGAACAGGGGCTCGATCTCGTCGACCAGTGCTTTCAGGCGCTGCAGGTAGCCATGCCTGATGCCGTCGGCGGAACCGATCGACATCGATACGCCGTGCAGGATCACCGGGTGCCGTTCGCGCACCCGGCGCAGGATATGCAAGGGCTGTCCGCCATCGATCATGAAATTCTCAGAGATGACTTCGACGAAATCGACGGGCACACGGGTTTCGAGGAAGTCCTGGTAGTGTTCCTTGCGCAGGCCGAGGCCGTAGCCGGCGAAGGGACGTGGAAGGGGAAATGCGGGCATCGTACGTCTATTGAAGGAGTGGTGGACCAGCCTGCCCGGCCGTGCGGCCGGGCGGCTATGGCGCTTATTCAGCTTCGGTCAGCGTGCCGCCGAGCGCACGGCACTCCGACGGGGTCTTGACCAGGACGCCCTGGCCCTTGCATTCGTTCAGACCCTTGCAGTCATTCTTGGCCGTGGCGCACAGGCTGGTGCCCTTGCAGGTATTGATGCCGTAGCAGCGGCCGGGCTGCTCCTTCTCGGCCGCCTGCCCGGCATCCTGGGGCTGGGCGGCGATGGCGGCGGCCGAGGAGAGGGCGAGCAGGGCGGCGGCAGCGGCAAAACTGACGCGGGATTTGATGGCGTTATTCATGTGGTTTCCTTTGTTGATTGGGTTTGCATTGCGTTGATACGCTTACCTGGCATTCAGCGCCGCCTGCTCGATGACATTCGCCACCTCGTGCGGCTTGGAAATGTAGACGGCATGGCTGGCCTTGATCTCGGTGACCTTGGCGCCGGCGCGCTTGTACATCCACCGCTGCAGCTCGGGGTTCAGGTACCGGTCCTCGGTCGCGACGACGCCGTAGCTCGGCTTGTCGCGCCAGGCAGCGCCCCACGAGGCGGCGTTGAGGGTGGCCTGGGTAATCGGCACCTGGGAGGCCGCCATGATGTTGGTGCGGTTCTGCGGCAGGTCGGCGGCGAGATCCGCGTGGTACCTGGCCGGATCGAAGTAGCTGGTGCCCAGCCAGTTGGTCCGCAGGGAGTTACTCGCGGCCGGCATGGAGGCGTTCAGCTGCCTCGCGTTCTCACCAACCGCCGGCAGCAGGGCGGCGACGTAGACGAGCGCCTTTACCTTGTCGCCGCCGCCGGCGATGGAGATCGCCGATCCGCCGATGCCGTGGCCGACGAGGACCACCGGACCGACCTGGTCGAAGAGGACCTTGCGGGTGGCGGCGACGTCGTCGTCCAGCGTGGTGTGCGACGGCTGGACGATGCTGACCTTGTAGCCCTTCAGCCAAAGGATGTCATGCACAAGGCGCCAGCTCGAGCCGTCGACGAAAGCGTCGGGGACAATGACGACGTTCTTGACACCCGCCGGCACGGGCAGCGCAGGAGTGGCCGCGGCGGTAGCCGGTCCGGCGATCGCCAGTGCGATCGTCAAGGTCGAAACGAATTGCATGGAGGTGCTCCTCGATGTAAGAGATTACGCACGCGGCGTAAGCGAGCCGAAGCCCTTCGGCGTCTTGATGGTGGTGCACGTTCCTTTGTCGACGAGTGTCCAGGCATCGCCCTGGTAATCGACTTTCGAGGTGCCCGCGCAGGATGTGCCCGGCCCCGCAGCACAGTCGTTCTGGCCGGCGAGCGATACGCCGTAGCATTTCTCGGTCGCTTTCTTTTGCGGCGCCTCGGCCTGCGCGCCGGATGCAACGAATGAAAAGGCGAGTGCAGCCGCGAGGGCAGCGTGGGTGGTCTTCATGGGATCTCCTTGAATGAAAGTGGTGGCGTCGGGCGGTATCAGTGGCGCCTGCCCGTGCGTGCCGCTACAGGGCTTGCGCACGGAACGCAGTATGCGCAGCGTGGGTATCCCGAATATGTCGCGCGGACAGGCTTTTTGTATGACGCCGTACCAGGGTCATGCGGAGATACATTCCGGATACACGGCGGCCGTACCCGGTTTGGAAGAGAGTGCGGGGCAGAGAGCGTCAGGACACCTGGATCAGGACATCCCTGACCCGGTCCAGCGCCGTGTCGATGTCGATCGTGTCGATCGCGCCGAAGCCGAAGAACAGGCCGCTCTTCGGCGGCGGGCCATGATAGAAGGGATCGGTGGCATACAGTCCGACGTCGAGCCGGCGTGCCAGCCTGCGGAGAAGATCGATGTCCACCGGTTCGCGAAAAAGGGCGGCCATGTGAAAGCCGGCAGTGAACGGCACCGGGTCGAGCCATGGTGCAAGGTCGGTCGTGAACCGGTGCAGCAGTTTCTCGCGGCGCGTGGCATAGATTGCATGGCAGCGCCGGACATGCCGTTGCAAGTGACCTTCCTTGATGAACAGGGCCAGCGCGTTCTGGATCAGGGTGGCGTTGTGGCAGTCGGTCAGGTACTTGGCCTTGAGCACCGCTTCCAGGATCGCCGGCGGCGCAACGAGATAGCCGACGCGCACTTCGGGCAGCATGACTTTCGAGAAGGTCCCGACGTAGGCAACGAGACCGTGCGTATCCATGCTTTGCAGGCAGTCCGCCGGCCGTCCCTCATAGCGGAAGGCGCAATCGTAATCGTCCTCGACGATGATTGCGCCGATCGCCAGGGCGCGTGCCAGCAAGGCTTGCCGCCGTTGCTGCGACATCGCCAGGCCAAGTGGGAACTGGTGCGCCGGGGTGGTATAGATGAGCCTGCAGCCGGCAGGAATGGCGTCCACCACCATTCCCTGGTCATCCACGGGAATGCTCACGATCTCGGCGCCCTGGCTCGCAAACAGTTCGCGCGCCGGGGGATAACCGGGCTCCTCGACCGCCACGACCGCTCCCGGCTCAAGGAGCACGCGCGAGATCAGGTCGAGCGCTTGCTGCGCGCCGTTCGTGATGACCACGTCTTGCTCGCTGCAGCGCACGCCGCGCGTAAAGCCGGCAAACCCGGCGACGGCCGTGCGCAGGCCGGGCAAGCCCTCGGTCAGCGCGTAGCGGCCACGGGTTGCGTTCTCCAGCTGCAATGCCCGATTGATGCAGCGTCGCCATTCCGTCGCCGGAAACGGGGTCTTGCTGGCGTTGCCGCCAATGAATTCGTAGCGGGACTGGCCTTCGGGTGCAGGGTGACGTAGGGGTGTCTCGATGCCGGCCCAGCGGCTGACCACCGCAGCGCCGGCCAGGTCACCCGCGGTCTGCTCCCGGGGTTTGGGCGCGGGCATGGAACGCACGAAAGTGCCGATCCCGACCTGGCCGACCAGCAGCTTGTCGAGACTGAGGCGCGAGTAGGCTTCCGAGACGGTCTTGCGTGAAACGCCGAGTTGTTCGGACAACAAGCGTGAAGGAGGCATTTGTTCGCCCGCGGCCAGCCGGCCGGTGTGGATGGCGTCGCGCAGCTGGCGGTAAAGCTGTCCGGCAAGATCCTTCTTGCCCTCTATCACGATATGCAATTCCATGGCTTGGTCCCGGTGCGGGCCCCTTCATCTGGGGGAATGGTCTCCTCATTTTAGATCGAATTGGCACCTCCGCTGCCCCGGGTGGACTCCTATAGTGTGGACTCCATCGACATTCAACAAGGAGCCCACCGTGGACAAGCGCATCGACCCCTACACCTCTTCCAAGGAAGCCATGGAAGCCATGCTCAGCCTGGAGAAGTCTGTTTCCAGGCTGGGACTGGAGCCCTCGCTGCTGGAACTGGTCAAGCTGCGTGCCTCGCAGATCAACGGCTGTGCCTATTGCGTGGACCTGCACACCCGCGAGGCGCGCGAGGCCGGCGAAACCGAACGCCGCCTGTATGCGGTCTCGGTATGGCGCGAGACCCCGTTCTTCACCGATCGCGAACGCGCCGCCCTCGCCTGGACGGAAGCCCTGACGCTCATCGCAGCCACCCATGCCCCGGACGCCGACTACGCCGCATTGGCGGCCCATTTCAACAAGAAGGAAATGACGGACCTGACGCTGGCCATTGTTGCCATCAACGGTTGGAACCGCATCGCCGTCGGCTTCCGCAAGATGCCGACGTGAGAAGGATGGCCATGACCAGTTTCCGTGATTTCCGTTCTGCCGCGGCCCTCGCCGTGGCCGGCCTTGGCATGCTGGCTGCGAGCTGGGCCGTCGCGCACGATCCCGCCCCGGACGCGCGACGCGGCGGAGAAAAGACCGTGGTCCTGCAAAAGCAGGGGCTCAAGGACCTCCCGGGCAAGCAAGCCCGGATGGTGACCGTGGACTACGCGCCCGGGCAAGCCTCCATCCCGCACGTACATCCGGGCTCGGTGTTCGCATACGTGCTGGAAGGTGAAGTCGTTTCTCAGCTCGAGGGCGGCGGCGAGGTGACCTACCGTGCAGGCGAGTCCTGGTACGAACCGCCCGAAGTGCCGCACCTGGTGTCGCGCAATGCCAGTCCCACCAGGCCGGCCCGCTTGCTCGCGGTCCTGATTACCGGGGAGAACGAGCAGCTCAAGCGTTCCCTGCCTGACCGCTAATCATTTTGTCCGTCATTTATTGAAAGAAAGTCATCATGTCAAAGAGAATCTTGATCGTTGGTAGCGGGTTCGCCGGCTTGTGGGGCGCATTGGGAGCCGCACGCATACTGGAAAACGAAGGAAAGACGGCCGACGTTGAAATCGCGCTTGTCTCGCCCGAGCCCGTGCTTCACATGCGTCCGCGCCTGCACGAAACCGAACCGGAGCGCATGGGTACGCCGATTGCCGCCCAGTTGGAAGCGGCGGGCGTGCGCTATATCCAGGGCGCGGTTGAACGCATCGACGCGCAGCACCGCCGCGTCGAGGCGGTGACGGCCGCCGGGGAGCGCATCGGCATCGACTACGACCGCCTGCTGCTGACGACGGGCAGCAAGATGTATCGGCCCGATGTGCCGGGCCTGCTGCAGCACGGGTTCAGCGTTGACCAATACGATGAAGCGGTCGCGCTCGACCAGCACCTGAAACGGCTCGCGGCACATCCGCCGTCGGCGGCGCGCAACACGGTAGCGATCGTCGGCGGGGGATTCACGGGGATCGAGGTGGCTGCCGAGATGCCGGAACGCCTGCGCGCGATATTCGGCGAGAACGTTGCCGCACGCGTCGTGCTGATCGAGCGATCGCAGGAGATCGGCCCCGAGCTCGGCAGCGGGCCGCGGCCGGTCATTGAAGAAGCGCTCGGCGCGCTTGGCGTGGAATGCCAGTTCGGATCTGCCGTCGTATCGCTGGACGGGAACGGTGTGACGACTGCCGACGGCACGCGGATCGATGCGATGACCGTGGTCTGGACCGGGGGCGTACGCGCAAGCGGGCTGACCGCGCAGATCACGGCGCAACGCGACCACCTGGGCCGCCTGCTCGTGGCGGACGACCTGCGCGTGCACGCCACGACCGGAATCTTTGCCGCGGGCGATGTCGCGTCTGCCGCAACCGACGAACATGGCAACCAGACCATGATGGCGTGCCAGCATGCGATCGACATGGGCCGTTATGCAGGCCATAACATTGCCGCGGACTTGCTGGGACTTCCCACGGTCGCCTACCGGCAGCCGTTCTATGTCACCTGCCTTGACCTCGGCGGATGGGGCGCGGTGTACACGGAAGGCTGGGAACGCAAGGTAAAGATGCGCGGCGCACAGGCAAAGGCATTGAAAACGCAGATCAATACCAAATGGATCTATCCGCCGGATGCGGACCGCGCTGCGCTGTTTAAGGCGGCCGATTGGCGGAATACCGCAGTGGCGTGATGCGAACTGGAGAAACTACATGACTGCTTTATTTGATCCGATCAAGATCGGCGATCTCATTCTTCCCAACCGCATCGTCATGGCACCGCTGACGCGGTCCCGCGCAGTCGGCCGCGGCCGCGTGCCGAATGCATTGATGGCCGAATACTATGCGCAGCGCGCGTCTGCCGGCCTGATTCTCACCGAAGCCACTGCAGTGACGCCGCAAGGTGTCGGTTATGCCGACACGCCGGGCATCTGGTCGGATGAACAGGTAGCCGGCTGGAGAAAGATTACCGATGCGGTACATGCAGCGGGCGGGCGCATTTTCCTGCAGTTGTGGCACGTCGGCCGCATTTCCGATCCGGTCTTTCTCGACGGCGAACTGCCGGTCGCGCCCAGCGCGATCGCCGCAGCCGGCCACGTCAGCCTGGTACGGCCGAAGCGCGCGTACGTCACGCCGCGCGCGCTCGACCTTGCAGAGATTCCAGGCATCGTCGCGGCCCATCGAAAAGGTGCAGAGAACGCGAAAGCGGCGGGCTTCGACGGTGTCGAGGTGCATGGGGCGAACGGCTATCTGCTCGATCAGTTCTTGCAGGACGGAACCAACAAGCGGACCGACGCCTACGGCGGATCGATCGAGAACCGTGCGCGTCTGATGCTCGAAGTGGTCGATGCCTGCATAGAGGTATGGGGAGCGTCGCGTGTGGGCGTACATCTGGCGCCGCGCGGCGATTCGTACGACATGAGCGATTCCGATCCGGCGGCTACCTTCGGTTACGTTGCCCACGAACTCGGCAAGCGCGGTATCGCCTTCATCTGTGCGCGTGAGGCATTGGGACCGAACCGTCTTGGCCCGCGATTGAAGGAAGCCTTCGGCGGCGCCTATATCGCCAATGAGCAGATGACGAAGGCAACTGCGGAGCAAGTCGTGCAGGCAGGAGAAGCCGACGCCGTTGCCTTCGGCAAGCTGTTCATTGCGAACCCGGATCTGCCTCGCCGCTTCAAGCTGAATGCGCCGTTGAACGAGCCGCGTACCGAATCGTTCTACAGCCCGTCCGCCGAAGGTTATACCGACTATCCTGCGCTCATGTAGTAATCTTGCGCTCACGTCGCCCGGTAGGCGGCAGGAATCGCGCCGCGGGCCGCCCAGTCGATCTGCCACTGCGGGAACTGCTCCACGGGCATCGGCATGCCGATCAGATATCCTTGCGCGACGTCGCAGCGTTCATCGGCCAATCGTTGCCAAATCGCTTCGCTTTCCACACCTTCCGCGACAACATGCAGGTCAAGGGAATGGCCAAGATCGATGGTTGAACGCACGATGGCCGCGGAGTCAGAACTGTCGATCATCGGCATGACGAACGATTGGTCGATTTTTATGCCGTCCACCGGGAACTTCTGCAGGTAGCTAAGACCCGAGTACCCGGTGCCAAAATCGTCGATCAGTAGTTCAACGCCCATTGATTTGAGTCGCGACAAGACAACCAGCGTCGCCCCGGGATCGTCGATCAATGCGCTCTCGGTAAGTTCGAACTGCACGAGCGCAGGATTCACGCCCCAGACGGATAGCAGATTCTCGACCTGCCGCGCAATGGACGGATTGCGAAAGTCATAGGCCGACAAGTTGATCGCGAGTGTCTGCGCTGTCCCTTGCATTTTCAGGTTGCGTAACGCGCTGAAGACCGAGTCGAGCAACCAACCGGTCACCCTCGTGATGATTCCACTCTGTTCAGCCAGTTTGATGAAGCGGACCGGCGGGATCATCCCCAGGACGGGATGTGCCCAACGGACGAGCACTTCGGCGCCAACAACGCGGCGGGATCGAATCTCTACCTTGGGCTGGCAATACAAGCGCAATTCATTGTGCTCGGCTGCACGGCGCAGGTCGCCCATAAGGGCCAGGCGGCCGGCATGGTCTTCGAGGCGGGCGTCGGCCGCGACGGTGACGCGGTCGTTGACGGGGACACCGTGATACAGCGCTGCGTTGGCATGTTTGAGCAGCGTATCTGCATCGGTGCGACCGACCGGCTCGCAGGCGACTCCTGCATGAATCGGCGCATCGAGCACCACCCCCACCAGGTCGATCGGCTCATCGAGCGCATGGCAAAGAGCACGTGCAAATGCGATGGCGTCCGCAGACCCGGATCCGTACAGGATCATGCTAAAGCACGCTTCGCCGACCCGCGCCAGCGATCGATCGGGAGTGGTCCAATCCAGCAGGCGTCGAACCACTTCCCGAACCAGTTCGCCGGCAATGCGATAGCCGAATACATGGCTGATCTCGTTAAAGCGGCAAATCTTGAAGTGGACCAGCGACAGCGGGACGGCGTTTGAGCTGGCGCGCTTGAGTGCCTCGGAAAGCAATTGTTGCTGGCGGACCCTGTTCGGAAGACCGGTCTCGGGTTCATAAAAGGCGAGGCGTTCGATGGTGGCCTGTGCGGCCCGATGCCGCTCCCGCAGGCGCAGGCTGGCAATCCCGAAGGCCAGGTCGTCAGCCAACTCCGCAAGCAGCCGCACTTCTTCATCATCAAAGGCGTCGGGTTCGGTCGCGGCCATGAAGAGCGCACCGAGCGGCTCTCCATCCGTGATCAGCGGGAAAGCAGTAATGGCAGCATAGCCGTCCTGTATGGCGTGGGCACGGAAGACCGCCATGTTCGGGTCGGCGTAGATGGGGCCATTGAGTACATCACGCCCCACGCAAGGCAAACGGGTCCGGATCGCGGTGCCCACCGCTGTTTTTCCAGAGGCATCGTCGGCGTAGGTGAAACCGAATTCATTCAGCCAGTTGATGTCCTCCGATTGGGGACGGCCATCCTGGTCTCTCACCCAAACCATCCATTGGATGGATTGCCGCTGGTCCTGCTCGGCGTAGACGACGCCGGCGCGGCGATAACCGCCGGTACCGACGATGACGGCGCACATGTCTTCGAGTAGCTGTGCCTCGTCGGTGGCGCGCAGCAATATCCGGTTGCCGGCACTCAATGTGCGCAATGCGCGGGTTGCCCGCTCCAGTGGAGTTGCACCGTGCTGCATCTGACGCCCGGCAATGTGAGACGCCTCTGGTCTCTCGGGTTGCTCGTCCATCACGACCTCCGGTTCACGCGCTACCAGTATAGGCGTTCCGCGCGGCGCGCCAACTCGGAAACCGGCCGAAGCCAGATGTTTTCGAGACGCCGGATCTTGATGGTGCTTGCCGGCACGGTGCCGAGCGGCGGCAGCTACGGCAGCAGGCCGATGCCACGCCCGCCCGCCCCGCCTTGCTTTCGACGGGGCCCGTCCTGCAGCGCCCGCAAGACATCGACATGCGCGATCACGACCGCCGGGTCGGCGTGGAGCGCCGCGAAGTAGCGCGACGAAAAATCGGACCCGTTGCCCTCCTTCAGGATCAGCAGCGTCTCGACTGCGTCGTACGCCGTCTGCGCATCGCGGGCAGCCGGCTGTTCGAGATCCAGGATTTCGTCGATGTCGACCATCATCTCGCTCAGGGCGTGCAGCCAGGCGAAATCCGGATGGCGCGTAAGCAGCTGAAGCATTTGACCGGCATCGACGGTGCCCCATTTCTTTTCGTATTCTCGCTGTGCCGTCTGCACCAGGGCCTGGTGCAGGCGCCGCAGCGAGCGGGTCAGGTTGACGAGCGCCTTGCGGACGTCGGGGTGGTCGACCACGGGGTGGTGCAGTGTGTTCATGCCGGTCTCCGGAAAGCACAACATCAGGGTAAATCGAACAACAGGATTTCTGCGGCATCGGCATGCGACAGGGTGACCAGGCTTTCGCCGGTGACCTTCAGGGCATCGCCCCCCGCCAGCCTCACGCCGTTGGCGACAATGCTGCCGCGGATCACGTGCACATAGGCCCGGCGTCCGTCTGCAAGCTCGGCCTTCACCTCGTCGCCGCCGTTGAGGATGGCCGCGTAGACCGACGTGTCCTGGTGCACCATGACCGAGCCCTGCCTGCCGTCGGCCGAGACGATCAGGCGCAGCCGGCCAGTCTTCGAGGCCGCGTCGAAATGCCTTTCCTCGTAGCTCGGGGCGATGTTCTGCACATTGGGCTGGATCCAGATCTGCAGGAAGTGCACCGGCTCGCTGGGCGACGGGTTGTATTCGCTGTGCAGCACCCCGGTGCCGGCGCTCATGCGCTGCACGTCGCCGTAGCGCAGCACCGAGCCGTTGCCCATGCTGTCCTTGTGCTCCAGCGATCCGCTCAGCACATAGGAAACGATTTCCATGTTCCTGTGGCCGTGGGTATCGAATCCCGCGCCGGCCTCGACGCGGTCGTCGTTGATGACGATGAGCGGACCGAAGCCGGTGTGGTTGGGATCGTAGTAGTGGCCGAAGGAAAAACTGTGGTTCGATTGCAGCCAGCCGAAATCCACGGCGCCACGCTCAGTACCCTTGCGAATTTGCAACATGACCAATTCTCCTGAAGTACATTCGAAAATATTGAAAATGCGGTGAGATGCGACACCGGGAGCCTTGTTACAAACTTCCTCCTTGGGCGCTGTCATGTGAAGTATTATGGGGACGAACTGCCGGAAACAAAAACGGAAAATTTACCTCTTTATAATCGAAATTTTCGAATGCTTAAACTCAGCCTGGATGCACTGGAGATCATCGACGCCATCGACCGCCGCGGATCGTTCGCCGGCGCGGGGAAAGAGTTGTACCGCGTACCGTCGACCATCTCCTACACCGTCAACAAGCTGGAAGAAGACCTGGGCGTGCAGCTATTCGAGCGCAACGGCCCGAGAGTCGCCCTCACCGCGGCCGGCCGCGAGCTGCTCAAGGAGGGGCGCCACCTGCTCAAGGCCGCAAGCGATCTCGAATGCCGGGTGCGGCGTGTGTCGTCGGGCTGGGAGACGGAATTCGTGATCGGCATGGATTCGCTGTTTTCACCGATCGCCCTGCGTGAGGACATTGCCGAGTTCTACGCCTGCGCCGATCAGACGCGCCTGCGCATCGTGCAGGAATCGCTGTCCGGCACCTGGGAGGCACTGCTCGACCGTCGCGTGGACCTGTTGGTCGGCGTTGCGGGCGAGGGGCCGTCCGGGGGCGGCTATGCCGCACTCCCGCTGGGCCAGATTTCGTTCGTCTTTACGGTCGCGCCGGCGCATCCGCTGGCGCGCTTGCAGCGTGTGCTGACAAAGGCGGACCTGTACGCGCATCGCGCCATTTCCGTGGCCGACTCGGCACGGCGGCTGCCGGTGCGCACCGTCGGCCTGTTGTTCGGACAAGATGCGCTGACGGTGCCCGACATGCGGACCAAATATCAATTCCAGGTGGCGGGAGCAGGCTTCGGTTTCCTGCCTGAACCGTGGGCGCGCCACGGCATCGAGGCAGGCCTCCTGGTCGAAATGAAGGTCGAGGAAGCCAAGCCGGCGGAAACCTTCTACCTGGCCTGGCGCAGCGGCGAAGAGGGGCAGGCCTTGAAGTGGTGGGTGGAGCGCATGCAGAAGCATCCGTCGCTGACCAGGCTGCTGGACATGCCCAGCTGACAGGCGTCAGAAGCTCTGCGGGGTATTGACCCACAAGACCTGCGCTTCGATGCTTCCGATGTTGCGATAGCCGTGCGGAAGGTGCGAAAGGAAAAAGAACGAGTCGCCTTTGCCGACCCGGATGGTTTGATCGGCGACCGTCAGCTCCAGATCCCCCTGGAGCACATAACCCATCTCTTCTCCCTGGTGTTCAAGAAAACCCTGGGTCGAGGTGCCGGCCGGAATGTGGTGGATATTCGCTTCCAGAAGTGCGCACAGATGGTTCGGGAGCAATGTCTCCAAAGAGATGCCGTCGCCCGCCCGCAGGTGTTCGGTACGCAATAGCTGGCGCTGACCGTTTCGCATGACAGTGACGGGACCGGCACTGGCCTCTTCTTCGGCAAAGAGCCTGGCGACACTGATCCCGAGGGTCACCGCGATCTTGTGGAGCATGGTGATGGACGGCCGGACCTTGCTGTTTTCGACCTTGGACAGGAAGCTCTCCGTGCATCCGACTTTTTCGGACAACTGGCGCAAGCTCAGTTTGCGATTGAGCCTGGCGTGTTTCAGCCGCGCACCGATGACGATTTCCTGATTCATTTCCTGGTTTTCCATATGGAGGAGTGAAGGCCGCAATATTCACAACGCGTGAGTATCAACCGGAACCTTCACTCGTGCAAATTCCTGGCCTTGCCCTGACAATGACAGCATGAGTCTTTTTAGTCAAGTTACTTGACTAAACCGATTTCGCCTGCCACACTCGATTCACGATCAACGAGATTCCCTTCGACAAAGTGAAAACCGCCCATTCCACACAGACGCACGTGCCGATGATCAACGCTGCCAGGCTCTCGACCCGCCTTCATGCGATGGCCCAAATCGGCGCAACCGGCAACGGCGGTGTCAATCGCCAGGCACTGACGGCCGAAGACACCAGCGGACGCCGGCTCCTGTTGGAATGGGCCGCCGGCAGGGGCTACACGAGCGCTGTCGACCCTATCGGCAATTTGTATATTCGCCGTCCAGGCATCCGCCCCGAACTCAGTCCCGTCATGACCGGATCGCACCTCGATTCCCAGCCCACAGGTGGAAATTACGATGGCGTGTTCGGCGTGCTGGCAGGTCTTGAAGTGCTCGAAACGCTGGACGACTTCGGCGTTGCGACCGAGCGGCCGCTGGAACTGGTGGTCTGGATGAACGAAGAGGGATCGCGATTCTCGCCGCCGACGATGGGGTCGGCCGTTGCCGCGGGCGCCATTCCGCTTGACCGGGCACTGGCTACACTGGACAGGAACGGCGTCAACGTCGGCGAGGCCCTCGCAATGCAGATGGCGGAACTGCCCCCTCTTGCAGCGCGGCCCCTGGATGCGCGAGGGTACGCGTATATAGAAGCGCACATCGAGCAGGGCCCGATTCTTGAAGATGAAAATTGCGACATTGGTATCGTGAGCGGTATACAAGGGCTGCATGCCTACCAGGTGGAAGTGCGCGGCGCGGAAGCGCATGCCGGCACCACGCCTTTGCGGCACAGGAAAGATGCGCTGGTCGCGGCAATGTCGCTGATCGCGCGGATCCGAAGCGAAATCGCCGATCCGCTTGACGTATTGCGATTTACCGTCGGGAAGTTCGAGGTGGCGCCGGGCGCATCCAGTACGGTTCCCGGGAAAGTGACCTTCCTCATCGACCTCAGGCACCCTGATCCGGAGCACCTGGCGCAGACAGGGGCGAAGATCCTCCGGTTGTGTTCGGGCCAAGTCGAGAATTGCGGCGTCTCCGCGAAAGTGCTGTTGCAGTCGACGCCGGTGCAGTTTGACGAGAAGGTCGTCGCGGTCGTACGGGAAGCAACGGCGCGGCGGCAGCTCAAGTCCATGCGCATGATTTCCGGCGCGACGCACGATGCCAAATACATGGCGGGACACACGCCGACAGCGATGATTTTCGTGCCATGCGAGAAGGGCATCAGCCACAACGAGGCCGAACATGCGCGAGACGAAGACCTGGCTGCAGGCGCGCAAATCCTTTGCGACGCCATGCTGGCCGTCATGTCAGTAGAAAAAAACTAATGCGCACTGACCACCCAAAATTGGCCGTCGGCCAACGGAACTCACCCGCGAGGAGACAAACGTGTCAGCAACAAATCCAGTAACAGAGAGCGGGGCGGCGGCATCGTCAGTGTCGTCCGTCTATCGAAAGATCAATTGGCGCCTGCTGCCATTCCTTTTCATCGGGTTCATGTTCGCGTACCTCGACCGGGTCAATGTCGGGTTCGCGAAACTGCAGATGCAAAATGACCTGGCACTTTCCGATGCGGCCTATGGCGTCGGCGCGGGGATCTTCTTTGTGGGCTACGTGCTATTCGAGCTGCCCAGCAACCTGTTGCTTCCGAAGATCGGCGCGCGCGTCACCTTCAGCCGGATCATGGTGCTGTGGGGAATCACCTCGATGTGCATGATGTTCGTGAACAGCGTTCCCGTTTTCTACGCGTTGCGTTTCCTGCTCGGCGTCTTCGAAGCGGGTTTTGCACCGGGCGTGCTGTTTTACCTGTCGCGCTGGTACGGACCGAAGCGTCTGGCGGGCGCGATCTCGCTCGTCTGGCTCGCCGGCCCTGTCAGTGGAATCCTGGGCAGCCCGCTGTCGACCTGGATAATGACGACGTTCGACGGCATGAACGGTCTCTCGGGCTGGCAATGGATGTTCTTGCTCGAAGCCGCTCCTTGTGTCGTGCTCGGCGTGATCGCATTCTTCATCCTGTCGGACAGCCCGGCTGCCGCCAGTTGGCTCAATCCCGAAGAAAAGCGATTACTCAGCAGGGAAGTGGACGCGTCCGCGGGGCGGCATGGCTCCTTCCGTACCGTCATCAGGGATCCGAAAATCTATATCCTTGCACTGACCTACCTCTGCATCATCGCGCCCATCTATGCGATCAGTTTCTGGCTTCCAACGATCCTCAAACTGGAGGGCGTGGTCAGCACGCAGCAGCTCGGCTGGTACGCGGCCATTCCTTCCATCGCTGCGGCGCTCGCCATTATTTACGGTGGCCGCAGCTCCGACAGGCATGGCGAAAGGCGTTATCACATTGCGTTGCCGGTGTTCGTCGCCTTCCTGTCCATCGTCGCGTGGGTATGGATCGGCAAGAGCCTCATTGCCACGCTTCTGCTGCTCACGCTTGCAACAGGATTGATGTGGATGGCCAACATCGTGTTCTGGGCCGTTCCGCCGGAATACATCCAGGGCGATGCGAGAGCGGGAGCGATTGCGCTCATCAACACGATCGGCCTCTCGGGCGGGTTCTGGGGGCCGAGCATCATCGGCTGGTCGAAGTTCCTGACGGGCAGCGTGGATCTTGGCTTCCTCATCATGGCTGCGATGTTGTTCATCTCCGGAACCACTATTCTGTTGCTGCGGCTGAAACCGAAGCAGGCTGCAGACTTCGCAGCCCCCGGGCATGCTGCGATGCCGGCAGGGACGCAAGGAGCCGACTGATGCCTCGCCGCATTCCTTTTCTCACGCAGGGCTTCACTCTCGCATCGCTATGAAACTGGCCGAATACGCGTCCCTTGATGGTGTGGGGCTACACCATCTCATCGCGAGCGGGCAGGTCAGCGCCGCGGAAGCGGTGTCCGCCGCGCTGCGCGCGATCGAGGCCGTCAATCCGCGGATAAACGCACTGGCCGAATACTGGCCGGCGGAAGAGGGCGCAGCAGCGTCCGCGGAGGGAAACGATTCGCCGCTTTCAGGCGTACCTTTCCTTATCAAGGACCTGGGCGTCGCCATGAAGGGGCGACGAAGCGAAATGGGCAGCCGCCTGGCGGAAGGACTCGTTGCGCGGGAAGACTCGAATCTGATGGGCCGGTTCCGGAAGGCGGGCCTGCTGACCCTGGGCCGGACGACGATGCCGGAACTGGCGGTGAGTACAACCACGGAGGGCCGCCTGTGCGGGCCGACCCGCAATCCCTGGCGCCTCGTTCACGGCGCCGGAGGCTCCAGCGGCGGTGCGGCGGCCGCCGTCGCCGCCGGCATCGTTCCGCTTGCCCACGCAACGGACGGCGGTGGATCGATACGCGTTCCGGCTTCCTGTAACGGGCTGTTCGGCATGAAGCCGACACGCGGGCGCGTGTCCAACGGCCCGGCCGTCGACGAGGTGTGGAACGGACTCGGAATAAACTTTGCAGTGAGCCGCTCGGTGCGCGACAGCGCCGCGCTGCTCGATGCGGTCAATGGTGGCGGCATCGGTGAGCCGTACACCATCGCGCCGCCCGCCAACAGCTATCTGTCGGAAATCCGGCAATGTCCGGGAAGGCTCAGGATCGGCTTCACTGTGCATTGGCTGGAAGCGGTGCGGACTGCGCCCGTCGTGTCACAAGCCTTTGCCGGCGTTGTCCGGCATCTCGAATCCCTTGGCCACCATGTTGAGGAAGTGTCGCCGGACCTCGGCACGAGCTGGGACAGTTTCGTCCACGCCAACGCCCAGATCTGGACGGCGAATGCCGCAATGAGGATCAACGCGCTTTCATCGGCAACCGGGCGGCCGGTCACCGCCGATATCCTGGAGCCGGCAACGTTCGCGGTCTACGAGTACGGACGCCGGGTGAGCGCCACCGATCTCCTGGGCGCGCTGCAGGTCAGGAACGCGGTCACCCGGGCCCTGGGCGGCTTTTTCCAGCACTACGATATCTTACTGACGCCGACGCTGCCCGACCTTCCTCCGCGCCTGGGCGAGTACAACAAGGACGAGCAAGCCATGGATGGGTATGGATGGATCGGCCATGTGCTGCGCCAGTCGCCATTCACTGCCTGGGCGAACGTGGCCGGTCTGCCCGCCATGTCGGTTCCCTTGTCCTTCGACGCCGAAACAGGTCTGCCGATCGGCACGCAATTCGCGGCGGGATTCGGAAGAGAGGACATCCTCTTCCGCCTTGCCGCCCAACTGGAAGCTTCCCTGCCGTGGGGTGGCCGGCATCCCCCGGTATGGGCAGGGAACGATTGCAAGAGCTAAGTCTTTGACCGGCGCAGTCCCTCGCGCGCAGATATCGCCTTTTCCCGAAACTCCATTGGAGCACTGCATGTCCATCTATACCCGCCTTCAGGAACTCAACATCGCCCTGCCAGCCACGGCAGCGCCCGCCGCGTCCTATGTGATGCATGCGCAGACGGGCAACACCGTCTTCCTGTCCGGCCATATCGCGAAAAAGGAGGGTAAGCCATGGACCGGCCGGCTCGGCGGCGACATGGAGACCGAAGAAGGCGCGCTCGCTGCCCGCGCCGTCGGCATCGACCTGATCGCAACGCTTGAAGCGGCCTGCGGCGGGGACCTGAATCGCGTGCGCCGCATCGTCAAGCTGACAAGCATGGTCAATTCCGCCGCCAGCTTCACGGAACAGCATCTCGTAACCAACGGCGCCTCCGACCTGTTTGCCCAGGTGTTCGGCACGCAGGGCAAACATGCCCGTTCGGCGTTTGGCGTGGCCCAGCTTCCCTTGGGCACGTGCCTTGAAATCGAACTGGTGGCGGAAGTGGACTGATAGCCGCGATGACGGCACGGGGTATCACAGCCCGGAACTCACTGTTTCTACGGGTGCAACCTTGGATGGTTCTCCGCACTGTCCGCCCGGAGTACGATGCAGACCTTTCGCAAATCGACTTTACGCCATGTGGGCAGGTAGCAGCACAACATCGGAGACCTGATGCAGATGCTTCAAGATATTCACGAGATACTTTCGACGCACGACTTGCTGGCCGAGTTCCAACCCATTGTGGATCTGCGGACGGGGCACATTTTCGGACACGAGGGATTGATCCGCGGGCCGAAGGGCACTGCTCTCGAATCGCCCCTCTCCCTGCTTGGCGCAGCCCGGCAAGCAGGGAGGGGAGGGGAGCTGGAGCGGCTATGCGTACGTATCCTGTGGGAACGTTTTCAGTCCCTCGGCCTTCCCGGCATGCTCTTTCTTAACCTGAGCCTGCCAGCGCTCTGCGCAAAGGATGAACATGGAAGCAGAACACCTGCCTATCTCTCCGCCCTGGGCATGGACCCGCGCCGCATCGTCATCGAGCTGACCGAAGACCAAACCGTCTCCTGCTATCGCCGTGCCCGCCGGGTCGTATCCCTGTGCCGGCTGCGCGGGTTCGCCATCGGGATCGACGATCTCGGCGCCGGGTACTCGTCTCTCCGGTTGTGGCTCGAGCTCGCACCGGAATACGTGAAAGTCGACATGGCTTTTGTCCGTGGCGCCGACAAGGATGACAAGCGGCTGGAATTTCTCCGCTCCGTACAGAAGATTGCTGCGACCTTCGGAACGAAGGTGATTGCGGAAGGAATCGAAAGCGAAGCGGAATACGACGCCGTTCGCCGCCTTGGCCTTCCATACGGCCAAGGCTACTTCATCGGCCGCCCGTCTGCGTCGCCGGCGGCGTCGATCAGAGCGGCGTAGGCCCGGCGAATGCCTGTAATACCGTTCACTCACGATCGATCCCACCACCGTCATCCCGACGAAAGCCGGGATCCAGCGTCTTGCGTGCGTCGTTCAACGTCACTGGATTCCTGCTTTCGCAGGAATGACCTCCTTTATTTGCGACCTCAGGCACACCGCATTACCGCGAAAACCTGTCCCTTGCTTTCAACGCAGTATCCGGCCTGACTCATGAAGTGGCAATTTGAAGAACTGGTAGCTTTCCTTCGGGTCATGGAGACCGGTACGCTCACTGCCGCCGCGGCACAGTTGAACGTATCCAAGTCCGTCATCAGCCGGCGCATCCAGAAGCTGGAATCCGCACTCAAGATCGAGCTGTTCCATCGATCCCGCCGTCTCATGAGGCCGACGGAATTGGCGCTTGAACTGCACCAGCAGATGCATCCGCTCGTCCTGGAAATTCAGAAGGCGGTGGAAGCGACGACGACAGACAAGGATACGCTGGTCGGCCATCTGCGCGTGACCGCACCCGTCATGTTCGGCATCATGTTCCTGAGCCGGATCGTCGCCGAGTTCGGACGCTTGCATCCCCGGCTCCACGTTACGCTCGATCTCGACAACAAGCGGGTCGATCTCACTAAGTCGCCGTACGACGTGGCCGTTCGCGTCGGAATGCCCGGCGATTCCTCATTGCGGGCGCGAAAGCTGGGCATTTGCGAACGCGTGGTCTGCTGCAGCCCGGAGTACGCGAAGAAACACGGCGTCCCGGATTCCATTGCCGGGCTCTCGGCGCACGAGAGCATCGACTACACCTATGTGCACGCAAGCCAGTTGTGGCAGTTCGAGAACAGTTCGGGGCATGACGGCATCGCGGAGCCGATCCGGGCGCGCATGCGGAGCCGCATCGCATCAAACAATGGCGCGGCGATACGGGAGGCTGCGATCGCGGGTCTCGGTCTCGCTATCCTCCCGGCATACTTCGTTGCGAAGGATATCCGGGAAGGAAGGCTTGTCGCCGTGCTGCAGCATGAAAAACCGGTCCCCGCCGGAATCTATGCCATGTATCCGATGACACGGCACGTTGCCCCCAAGGTGCGGGCCTTCATTGACTTTCTGGTGGACGCCCTGCCTGCACGCCTGGCCGGGGCGCAGTAATGCGCCCGCACGGAGTCTAAGCGGGCTTCTTCGGCTCCTCTTCAGCCTGCAGCAAGGCCGCCGCTTGCGCCGCTGTTTCGGATGTCTGCTCCTGGAGGTATTTCAGCATGGCCTCCAGCGAGCCATCGCTGCTCAGTTCAGCCGGCAAGAGTACGCCGCAAGTGAGCACCTCGGACTTTTTCACGACGCCATCATTATTGGCATCCATGCGCCTGAAATAATCGCTTGAAGTCACCAGGGGCTTGTTGTCTTCGTCATGCGGGACCCCGGGCTTCAGAACCTCGTAGAGCAGGTTGAACTCCGACCTGTTCAGATTGCCGTCCTTGTCCCGATCCAGTTTATCGAATGCCTTGCCGAGCAGCGTGGACAGGGGATTAATCGTCGTCATTGGCTTTCCCTTTCGTGCGGATTGATTTTTTTCGGCTACTGCCTCGCGCCCAGTTTGAACACGCTGGCGGCTTTCTCCAGATTGCCGGCCTGCTCCTGCAGGGCTTCCGCCGCTGCCGCCGCCTCCTCGACCAGCGACGCATTTTGTTGGGTGACGTGATCCATTTGCGAGATCGCCTGGTTGATCTGCTCGATGCCGACGGTTTGCTCCCGGCTCGCGCTGGTGATATCCCCCATGATGTCGGTGACGCGTCTGATGCTCAGTACGATCTCCTCCATGGTGACGCCGGCCTGGCTGACCAGTTTCGCTCCGGTGTCGGCTTTCTCGACCGAGTCATCGATCAATTCCTTGATTTCCTTGGCGGCGCCTGCCGAGCGCTGCGCAAGCGTGCGCACTTCGGCGGCGACCACGGCAAAGCCGCGGCCCTGTTCACCGGCCCGGGCCGCCTCGACCGCGGCGTTCAGTGCCAGGATGTTGGTTTGGAACGCGATGCCGTCGATCACACTGATAATGTCGACAATCTTCCTGGCCGATTCATTGATCGAACCCATGGTATCGACCACTTGCGAGACGACGATACCGCCTTTGCTCGCCACTTCCGATGCGGACAGCGCCAGTTGATTCGCCTGGCGCGCATTCTCGGCATTCTGCTTCACGGTCGACGTCAGCTCCTCCATCGAGGATGCCGTTTCTTCCAGCGAAACGGCCTGCCGTTCGGTTCGGGAAGACAGGTCCTGGTTTCCGGTTGCCAGCTGGCGCGATGCAGTAGCGATCGTTTCGACGCCCTGGCGGACCTCGCGCACGATACCGGTCAGACCTGTGCTGATGCTCTTCACCGCTTTCAGCAGCCGGCCGATTTCATCGTCGCGATTGACGTCCAGCGCGATGTTCAAGTCTCCGGAAGCAAGCTTCTGCGCGGCACTGATTCCCTTCTCCAGCTCGTTTCTGATCAGGCGGTAGATCATGAACAGCGCAGCGGCGGAGGCAAGCAGGGAAAAGCACAGCAGGGACACCGCGATGACATAAGCTTGGCGCGAATTCTCGTTCGCTTGTTTCACGGCATCGCCGGTACGCATCTCAAGCAAGGCGAGAAATTCATCGACCGGCTTCATGATCATCGCTTTGTTCTTGTGATACTCGCTGTTGTGCACGAGGTCGCGCGCCAGCTGCAGATCGGGTTCGCCTTTCTTCGTGAACTTTCCGTTCTCGTCTGCAAACAAACCTTTCACTGCATTCATCGCGATGGTTTCCGCCTTCACCAGGCCGTTCGAGGCATCCTCGGACTCTTTCAGCTTGGCGAACTCGCGATCGGAAAATCCTGCCTGCTTCATCAGCGCCTGTAGCGAGATCGTTTTGCCGTCCTCGCGCGGCTTCAACCCATTGCGCACGTCCAGCACATCGAAGTATTGCTGTTCATAGGCGGCATCGCCCGTCACCACGTAGGTACGGGCGAGGCGCGTCAGGTCATCCGAACTTTGGCGCAGCTCGTCGGCGAGACGATAGGACAAATAGCGTGATTGGTTTGCCTCTGTGGCTTCGTCTTGCGCTTCCGAAATACGGAACATGCCGAGAAGCGTCAGGCAGGACAAGATAGCCGTGAACGCCAGAAAGCCGAGCAGGATTTTCTTTAAAGTCAGTGCAGGTTTCATGTGATGGGTTTTGTTGTACCGCCTGGGCGCGCGCTGTGGTCTCATCCACCGGCGCCCCGGTTGCAACGATAGTAGCCCACGGCCATGGGAAACTCGCGGAGATTGCTAACCCCATTCAGGCAACTCTATGTTCCTGATTCCGCAACAAGTCCGCATCCCCGGGCGGGGATGCATTCATCTCAGTGCGGTTCGGCACCTGCACAGGTACCGGCGACAAATCTCAGCGAGACGCCGCGCTTTGACTGACGCTGCCCGCTGGCCGCGCGCCGTCGGCGACGGCACGGATGAACAGCCGCGAATGGGTGCCGAAATTCATCATCAGAGCGGTCACCAGCGAGTTCATCTCCTCGCGCGCCGCCGGTGCGCCCGCTGATACCAAGGCGTGCAGGTCCACATCCTCGCCGGAGGCAGACATCACATAATCCGGATCCGAGATGTATTTCGCCGGAACGCCACGCTCCAGGGCGGCATCCGTCGCATCCGCCGCAGCGTGCGACTGCCTCGTGATGGATTGCCGCACCACCGTGGCGGTATAGCGCGGGTAGGCACTATCGCCGGCAACATTGCGGGCGGCGCGCAGCAGTGCGTCGTCGTCATTCTTATTCAAATAGGCTTCCCGCATTCTCCTGAACTGGTAATTCTCAAGCGCCTGGTGGCGGTTCGACACGAGCGAGATCGCATGTTCCTTCCGCGTCGGGAATCCGATCATGGCGAGGGAATTGATCCACAACAGAGAAGGCGTGCCGAGGCCGGGCACGACACGCGCGTGATACGGTTGCGTCAGATCCTGGATGTAATGCAGGGCCCAGCCCGCGAAGCGCCAGCCCCAGTAATCGTGGCCCGTGCGAAGGGCGTGTTGCGCAAGGGTCTGATAGAGGTGGATACGGTACTCCGGATAAGTTCGAAGCAAGAAGGGCGCCGCCTTGTACAGAATCCATTGCTCATGGAAGAACCCCATGTGCATCGGCGCCTGGCTGGAAAACTCCAGCGCCGGATTGCCGAAGGGTTGCTTGCCGAATCCGTACTGCTTGCCGTAGTCCGTGCCGTTGTCTTCCCAAATGCCGAGGTCCAGCCCGAAATCCGGCTCGTCCGAGGCAGTCGCCAGCACATCCAGCGCCTGCACCACGTCGCCCTCGCGCAGACGAAGGAAGGCTGCCTTGTTGTGGTCGTCGCGCTGACCGACCGTAGTTACCTCGGCGCGCGGCATGGCCGCAGCAGGGGAAATCTCGGCGCCGGGGCGGGCCTGCATGAACAGCGTCAACCGCGCGGACGGGTTGATCCGCAGCGCCGACAAGAAGCGCCGGCGCAACTCCGATCCGCTGCCGCCGGCTTTGAAGCGCAACGCATCCGGCCGAGCCGGATAGTGCGGAACGTTCGCCCGGGCCCAGGATTCTTCCGCTTCGAGGAGGCCTTCCAGCGCAGGCCCCTCTGCGGCAAGAAACGCTTCCAGGCTTTCGACGCGGACCGGTGCCGCCTGCGCCACCTCCGACAACGGAGCAAGTGCCTGCCACGTCCCCAGGGCATGGTTGCTCCATGCCCATGCGGACGGAGAGAGGGCAAACGCCAGTGCGGCGACGGTGGACAAGCGCCGTACTGCGGTCAGAAGCTGAGCGCGTCGTAACATCATTGTTTTTCTCCCTGTTGGATGACCGTTGCTCGATGGAAGATTTTAACGCGGGCATACACATAAAAATGTGCGGCCCAGCCGAGAAATAACTCGCTGATTTTAAAGGAAGAAGTCCTTTTTCAGAGTCTAAACTTACTTTAGCAAATGCAAAGGAAAACTGTTCGCTCATCACCGTTTTAAGCGATATTGTTCGTTTCCCACCTCGAACACCGCACCGGGCTCAGGACCACCTCGAACTGCCCCCGCTCACACTTCCGCAAACACGTACATAAAAAAGTCCTTGATCTAACAGGCTGGCGGTACGGCGCGGCGTGTTTTCCGGCGTGCGGCCGACGGTGATAGCGTTGGCGGCGTTCAGTTGCTCGGCGTCGAGGAATAGCAGCGAGCCGATCAGTGCCAGTGGCTTCGTCGCTTCGCCGGACGCGGTGAGTTCCACGCCCTTGTACTGCGCCAGCCCGTTAAGCACGAAGCGGTTTGCCGCGTCCGTCGTGGTCGACGGGCGCTTGATGTCGAAGTAGGCGGTCTGCAGCAGCACGCCCTGGGCGACTTCGGCCTTGAAGCCGATTTCCTTCTGCTTGGCGACCGCGGGCGGCAGTAGCTCGCCGGCATTCGCACGGTTCGAGCCAGCCTGGCCGCTTTCCTCGACGCCTTCGATATAGCTGCCGTAGCTGGAGATATTGCGGGCGGGCTTGTACATCAGGGCGAGGGCGGGATTGACCTCGTCGGCGGTGTAGCGGGCAGTGCCGCTGGTGCTCGTGTAGTCGCTGCTGCGCACGCCTGCCATCAACTTCCACTGCTCGCCGAAGGAAATGCGGTCGGACAGGTACCAGCCGCGATCCTTGATGGCCGGACAAGATTGATGCGCGCGCCGAACGGTTCCTGTTCGCCGAAGCGGCGGCCGATGTCCGCATGCACTGCCGCGCCGCCGTGCTCGTTCGCCGTGATCCCGAGACTGGTGACCGGCTCCTTGCCCGCGCGCTTGGTGACGAGATTGACGCTGCCCTACGGGGGCACGAAGCCGTAGTAGAGGGAGAATGCGCCCTTGAGCACTTCGACCCGCTCCTTGTTCTCCAGGGGGACGTCGATCAGGTTGATGATCGGGAGGCTGCCGTTGAGCCGATAGTTGCCCCGGTTCTCGACCACGATACCGCGAATGGCGACATTGTCATAAGTCGAACCGTTCAATTGGGAGCGGGTGACGCCGGCCGTCCCAGATGTTCGTTTGCTGCTGCGCCACGCTGCCGCTCGAGCGGCAGCTTTCGGCAAACAAGAAGACATTGATAAAAAATTACAAGATGTCAGCATCCGGCCAATACCGGTCCCTGACACTTGCCGCGTAATTGTTCGTTTTGCACCGTGACGGACTGAGGAACAAACTGTCTTTTCATTCTTGAAAGAACTTCTGACAATACCTGTCGTTGGCCGGTAACATCACTCACCAATGTGCTGTAAACCGCTTCGGTTCCGCTTTCCACGCCGCTATAGTCGAAGTTGGAAAACCATGAAGTGCCGGGCATCGAACCGGTCATGGCAGATGTAACAGCTGACGTATTTCACGGGCTGTTATTTGACGCATAAAACGGCTGCTATCGAAAAACCGAGGAGTGATGCGGGTTTCGGGGGCCGGGTGTCCGGGTTTATCAATCACTGTCCTGGTTTATCAGTCAAACCGTGACGTATAAATCTAGTTAGGTATCGGAAATGGAAGTTGTGTTACACCAGAACCGACCGCATATTGCTTCACCGTTTCTTTACGCGGCAGTTGCCATACTCGTTGCAATCTTCGTTGTCGCAGTCCTCATGGTGCTGGAAAGAACGGTTCCTTTCTGGCCTGCGCATTTTTACGCGCTCGTGGCCATGTTATTACTCTTCAGTTGCCGGACAGTCATCAAAATGCGGCCTGCGCGGATGAGAAAGGGCCGTTTTGACCAGAAGATGCATGAACCGGAAGAAGCGCTAGCAGTAGCGCTTCCTTACCTCGAAACATGACCAGCGTTCGCGTTCCGGTGCCGTGGCACAAGACACAAGGCGCAGTCGTCATTCCCCCGACGATGCCGACTCTTTGCCCGGCATCGGTATGTGGGTCGAGTTCGTCGGGGCGGCGCTTGTTTCAACGCACCACGCTCATCTGCACGCGCTTGCCGCCCTTGTAGGTGTACAGGGTCAGCGTGCCCTCCTTGATGTCGCCCTTGCTGTCAAAGGCGATATTGCCGGACACACCCTTGTAGTTGATCTTCGCCAGCTCCGGCAGGTACTTGGCTGGTTCGGCCGAGTCCGCTTTCTTCATCGCTTCGACCATCAGCATGACCGCGTCATACGCATACGGCGAGTATTGCTGCACCTCGGCACCAAACTTTTTCTTGAATGCCGCACGGAAGTCATCCATGCCTTTCTTTTGTGCTTCTTCCACGCCGCCCGCTTCAGCACAAACCACCTGGCCATCGCCCGTGGCGTCGCCGGCCAGCCGTGCCAGCGCTTCCGAGCAGATACCGTCGCCGCCCATGAACTTCGCGTTGATGCCCAGCGCCTTCATCTGTCGCAGCATCGGCCCGGCTACCGCATCCATGCCACCGTAGAACACCACATCCGGTTTCTTGGACTTGATGGTCGTCAGGATGGCGTTGAAATCGGTCGCCTTGTCGTGTGTGTACTGTTGCGACACGACTTCCACGCCCTTGGCGTTCACGCCCTTGATGAACTCCTGTGCGACGCCCTGGCCGTACGCGGTACGGTCATCGATGACCGCCACTTTTTTCGCGCCCAGCTTCTCCGCCGCATAACGGCCCAGGGTGCCGCCGAGCTGGCCGTCATTGGCGACCACGCGGAAGGCGGTCTTGAAGCCTTGTTGGGTGTACTTCGGATTCGTCGCCGCTTGCGAAATCTGCGGGATGCCGGCGTCGTGATAAATCTTCGAGGCCGGGATGCTGGTGCCGGAGTTCTGATGGCCAATTACACCGTTGACCTTGGCATCAACCAATTTCTGAGCAGCAGCGGTACCCTGGCGCGGATCGCCAGCATCATCTTCAGCCAGCAGCTCGAACTTCGCCTTCTTGCCACCGATGGTCACACCCTTGGCGTTGAGCTCGTCGATCGCCATGCGCGCACCGTTTTCCATGTCCTTGCCCAGATGGGCGATCGGCCCGGAGGTTGCACTCACGTGACCGATTCTAACCACTTGTTCCTGTGCTGATGCGGCACTTGCGAAAGCAAACGAAATCGCCGCGACCAATGAAAGCATTTTGCTACTGAACTGCATGAGGTACTCCAAGAATGAAAACAATGTAAGAGATCAAAGAAGCGGACGTTCCTCGCAGCCCGCCTCAACTGCAATACCCGGACGGCACAGTTCAGAACGCGCCCAGGCCTTTGAGCATCACGAGGAAAATCAGCAGCGGCGACACATAACGCAGGAGGAAGAACAGCACGCGCGCCATCGTCTCGTTGCGCAGCTGCCCTTCGTTCGACAATGCCTGGCGGAAGTGCCCGAAGCCCCACACCCGGCCGACGAAGAGGGCGATGAAAATGCCGCCCGCGGGCAGGATCAGGTTCGACGAAACGAAGTCGAACAGGTCAAACAGGTTCAGGCCGAAGATCGTGAATCCAGACAGCGTACTGTTGGTCAACGCGCACAGCGAACCGGTCAGCGCAAGCATGGCAAGCGTCAGGGCGAGGGCACGGCGACGCGGCAGGAAGAAGCATTCCTGGAGGATCAGCACCGGCACTTCCATTAAGGACAGGGTCGCGCCGGTGGCCGCGATGGCGGTGAGTACGAAGAACACCACCATCAGGGCCTGTCCCATCGGAATCTGCGAGAACACCGCGGGAATGGTGATGAACACCAGCGCCGGGCCTGCGGCAGGTTCAAAGCCGAAGGTGAAGACGGCGGGAAAGATCGCGATGCCGGCCAGCAGCGACACGCAAAGGTCAGCTGCCATTACGCGCACGGCGGTGGAGGGGATGTTCTGGTCCTCCCGGAAATAGCTACCGTAGGTCATCATCGTGCCCATGCCGATGGACAGCTTGAAGAACGCCAGTCCCAGTGCGGTCAGCACGGCGGCGCCGGTCAGCTTGCCAAAATCGGGGTTGAACAGGAATGCGAGCCCTTCTCCTGCTTTCTCGAGCGACAGGCTCACTGCACACAGCAGCACCAGCAGCAGGAAGAGAAGGGGCATGAGTTTTTTCGTCAGTGCCTCGATGCCTTTGGATACGCCAAGCAGCAGGATCCCGCCCATGCTTGCCAGCACAACCCACTGCCACACCAGCGATTGCACCGGATCGGCGATCAGCGAATGGAAGGCGGCCTCGGTGACGGCGCGGTCGCTGCTGAGCACCGAGCCGGACAGCGCTTTCACCACATAGGCAAACACCCAGGCAACCACTTCGGAATAGAAAGACAGGATCAGAAACGAGGCCATCATCCCGGCAGCGCCGATCAGCCACCAGGGCTGATGTGAAGGGGCCAGGGCGATCAGTGTGGTGATCGGATTCGCCCTCGCCTTCCTGCCCAGCGTGATCTCCGCAATCATCACCGGCAGCGCCACCAGCAGCGTCGCCATCAGGTACACCAGCAGGAAGCTCGCCCCGCCGTTGGCCCCGGTGAGATACGGGAACTTCCAGATGTTGCCGAGCCCGACTGCCGAGCCGAGCGTGGCCGCGAGAACGCCGAAGGCAGAGCTGAAACCATCGCGCTTGGTGTGTTGCTGATCCTGCGTCATCGCTTACTTCCTTGCCGTTTCTTCCTGTGCGATACAGGCAGCGGCAGTAAACAGCACGTCGCTGGAGGAGTTGAGCGCCGTTTCGGCGGAGTCCTGCACCACCCCGATGATGAAGCCGACCGCCACCACCTGCATCGCGACATCATTGGAGATGCCGAACAGGCTGCACGCGAGCGGAATGAGCAGCAGCGAACCGCCCGCCACGCCGGATGCACCGCATGCACAGATCGATGCGACGACGCTGAGCAGGATCGCGGTCGGGATGTCGACGGTGATACCCAGCGTATTCACCGCCGCGAGTGTCAGGACGGTGATGGTGATGGCGGCACCCGCCATGTTGATCGTCGCGCCCAGGGGAATGGAGACCGAATAGGTATCTTCATGCAGGCCGAGGCGCTTGCTCAGCTCCAGATTCACCGGAATGTTGGCGGCCGAGCTGCGGGTGAAGAACGCCGTGATGCCGCTCTCGCGCAGGCAGGTCAGTGTCAGAGGGTAGGGATTACGGCGGATCTTCCACCACACGATAGCCGGGTTGACAACCAGCGCGATGAACAGCATGCAGCCGATCAGCACCGCCAGCAGGTGCGCGTAACCCACCAGCGCACCAAGGCCCGCTTCGGCGAAGGTGGCGCCGACGAGACCGAAAATGCCCAGCGGCGCAAACCGGATGACCGCCTTCACGATCAGCGAGACGCCTTCGGACAGGTCATTGAAGACGACGCGCGTGGTATTGCTGGCATGACGGATCGTGATGCCCAGCCCGACGGCCCACACCAGGATGCCGATGAAATTGCCCTTCATGAGCGCGTTGACCGGATTATCCACCGCCGAGGTCAGCAGCGAGCGCAGCACCTCCACGATGCTTCCCGGCGCGGAGGCGGCCTTGTCGGCTGCGGTCAGCACCAGCGTGGACGGGAACACGAAACTGGCCACCACCGCGACGACGGCGGCCGAGAACGTGCCGACGAGGTACAGCATCAGGATGGGGCGCAGATGGGTCTGCTGGCCGGGTTCATGATTGGCAATCGATGCGGTGACGAGGACGAACACCAGTACAGGGGCAACCGCCTTGAGGGCGGAGATGAACACATTTCCAAGAAAGCCCGCGGACTGCGCGGCGGCGGGGGACAATTGCGCGAGCACGATGCCGGCAATCAGGCCGATCAGGATCTGTGCGACGAGGCTTGTGCGGTTGAGCAGGCCGAATACAGGTGCGGTGAGGGTGGGTGTCATGGGCGTGATTTCGTTGACAGGAAATGAAAAAGCGGCAACGGCCGGCGGATAGGCCGGCTGGAGCATGAACGCGTGGAGAATTTAGTGAATCTTGCAGTGACAAACTTGATAAGAGTTGGCAGGGCGCCGGGATTGCCGGGCCGATGCAGGCTTTTGTCCTCGGTCAAGGATCGCGCGTGACTTTACCATGCGTTGCCCGAACGTCTACTTGATGTGACTCATGGAAAGCAGGAAAACAACAGGCGGCGCGGAGCCAGCGCTTCCGGGGGCGCGATCTTGTACGGACTCATACGCTGCGTTGCGATCGGCCCTATCGCGTTCACCGTCTGTCGAAATTTAAGCCTCGACCGCCACGGGCAGACGGAACGGAGCGCCAAGTCGGTTGAAGGCGTTCATGGCGGCGATAGCAATCGTGAGGTCAACCAGATCTTTGTTTCCAAAAGTTGCAGATGCTGCTGCATACGCCGCGTCGGAGGCATGCGTTTCGCTAACTAGTGTTACCTCTTCGGCCCATGCCAGGGCAGCACATTCTTGATCAGAAAATAAATGAGGCACCTCGTGCCAAACAGGCACCAACGTAACCTTTTCGATGGACATTGTCTTCCTGAGATCGCGACTATGTATATCGATGCAATGGGCGCAGCCGTTGATCTGTGATACGCGGAGAAACACAAGATGAATCAGTTGCTCTGACAAGTTGGTTTTTTTGGTAATGTAGTGATGCACGCCCATCAGCGCTTTTGCGGCATCCGGAGCAACTTCGTACCAGTTTAATCGGCTCATTTCTTTCATTCCTATGGTCTAAAAAGGCAATATACGACCTGCCCTAAGCTCGCTCGTCAGTCGTCCGAATTCCGGGCGACGAATGCGATGGCTAACGTTACTATCGGGTAGCCTGAAAAAAAAGACCCAAAAAACAGTGTAATGACTGATCCAAAAAAATCTCCATCAGTTTCGATTCAGGTTGAGCGGAACCAATCAGCGTCAATCGGAGACCAGATCTATGCAAGCCTCCGTAGCTCGATACATGAAGGAATACTCCAGGCCGGAAGTCGATTACCCTCAGGTAGAGCCCTGGCTGCACAGCTTGGCGTTGCTCGCGGCACGATTCGCGTCGCCTATGATCGACTGGCTGCTGAAGGCCTGATTTATGGGGCCGGGTCTGCGGGTACTTGGGTTAGTTCCAAACTCCCTCCTATGCCATCCGAACATGAGGAGATTTTGGATCGCCCCTTGGCTGTCTTTACGCGACCTTACTCAAGTGCTCCGCTTCCTTTTCAAGTGGGCGTTCCAGCAAATGATGCCTTCCCATCTAAGATATGGGAACGCATGAGGGCACGTGCAGTACGTGCCGATGCGCTTTCGTACACCACCTATGCAGACCCTCGTGGCGAACCTGGGCTCCGAGCACAAATAGCAAGTCATTTGGCTGTAAGCAGGCAGATTCAATGCCATCCAGATCAAATCATAGTCACAAGTGGTTATCGGCAGGGCTTGATGCTCACGTTGATGGCGCTTCAGGCAAGTGGCCACAGAGCTTGGTTGGAAGAGCCAGGGTACCCGTTGGGGAGGCTAGCGTTGGAGCTGGCAGGTTTAACGGTTGAACCCATCGCGGTTGATGCGGAAGGGCTTTGTGTCGAGGAGGGGATAGTTCGCGCTCCTGATGCCCTAATCGCACTGGTTACGCCGGGGCAGCAGGCTCCGCTAGGGGCTACTCTGTCTTCTAAACGACGGCGAGACTTGCTCCGTTGGGCTACGGCACAGAACGCATGGATCGTCGAGGACGACTACCTCGGTGAGTTGCAACTTGATGGTCACGCGACACCCGCCCTTGCATCAGGTGATGGTGCTGAACGTGTCATCCATATTGGTACGTTTAGTAAGACGATGAGCCCGTCGCTTGGTCTCGGATTTGTGGTCGCACCGAAATCGCTCACCGAGAAATTTGTCGCAATTACTGCCGTGATGTTGCCGGCTCCAAATAGAACTACCCAATTAGCAATCGCTGAGTTTCTAGCAGATGGTCATTTCTTACGTCATCTGCGACAAATGAAAGACTTGTATTACGATCGCAGGGCACATGCAATGACCTGCCTACGCAAGACATTCCCTATGATTGAAGGATCAGGCCTCGGTTTGGTCGCGTTTCTTCCCGAGACCGCCAATGATGTAATGCTTGTCTCTGCAGCAAGAGAGCAAGGATTAGCTCCCTCCGCACTGTCACCTTGGTATTCCAATGCTACGAATGCCAAACAAGGACTTATTCTTAGCATCACGAACCTTCGAGCTGACAATATTGCCGCTGCATGTGCAAGTTTGAGTGATGTCATTGCAGCCCACATAAAAGCGTAGCCATAACGTGCTGGGGCAGAGTGTCCGCTTTGGGTC
>NZ_DASRXF010000051.1:0-9665 GCF_035654295.1 Noviherbaspirillum sp.
CGGGACGACATACGGGAAGACTCCTTCCAAGGCATCGCGCGCTCCAGATTGTTGCAACGCGATGATCATAAAAGGTGTTACCCATGTCTCCCGACAGGTGTTACCTATGTCCCCCGGCTATACACGCAGCGAAACCCACCACCGCACATAAAGAACCGTAAAGTCGATAGAGCGCACCGAACCCCGCCACTCCCCCATCCTGTATAGTCGCAAATCGAAACGACTTTGCGGAGCAACTGATGGACAGCAACGACGACGGCCGCCGCGACGACCCGCCGGCGCGCCCCTGGATCCACCTGAAGACGACTTACGATGTCGAAGCGTGGATCGACAATTACAATCGCGACCTGCAGCGCACGATCGAAAAGAAGAATGCCCCCGGCTACGGCATCTGCTTCACGCTGTCGGCCGGCGGCGACATCTACATGCACACCACGCCGGAAGGCGAAATCCTGCTCGACGTGACACCGGATGCTGAATGGGCGGCACCGGTGATCGCCGCGGCATCGCGGGTGCCGGTGCCGCAGGGACAGGTCTGGTCCCTGCCCCCGGAAACGCTGACCCAGCTGGTGATGGGCTTGAGCCCGCTGATCGGTTCGACGCGCATCGTGCCGGAGCACGATTACCGCATCAAGAAGCGCTGGTAGTCCGGAGCCTTGCCCTTAACGCGCCAGTGGATTCGACGTGGGCTCGGCGACCTTCGCCAGCAGGTTGCGGTCGGTATGGTGGAAGGGTTCTTCCTGGCCGCGGATCATCATCACCGTGTCTTCATCGTAGCCCCAGGTGCCGTCGTCATTGATGGTCACCTTGATGCGGAATTCGACGGTGCGGAATGCATGTTCGAGGAAAGGATTGGAGCGGATGCCGAAATCCTCCGCCTCGCGCCGCGCGACCAGTTCGAAGCTGCTTGCATCCGCACTCGCCGTGCCGGATGCCATCGCGATCTGCCCGCGCGGAATGGCCAGGGTGTGGATGATGGTGCCGGTCGCGGGTTCCCACAGCCAGTAGCCGACCTGTTCATGGTAGGTCTTCACCTGGTCCGGCTTGGTCACGTGGGTGTGATAACGCAATCCGTAGAACAGCTGCGGCCCGTTCGTGACGGGATCGATCGGCTGCAATTCCATGCGCTCGACGAAGGCCTGCTTGCGCGGGCCGTCCGCCTTCGGCTTCACGTCGAGGCCGCGGCGGCCTTCCCAGACGCCGGCCATGCGGCGCAGCGGGCCGAGGTTGGCGAGGGTATTGACGTCGATTTCGGCAGGTTCCTTGAAGATGTCGGTGGGGAAGTCGCTCATGGTGTCATTCGTGAAATGGATGCGGTAGTGCAACAAGCGATTGTAGCGTGATCCCAAAAGCTGCAGCAGGAACAATCGTTCCGCGAACAAGTCTTTTCGATATGGACAAACAGGAAATCACCCTCGAAGACCTGGAGCGCTTCGCTGCGGCAATGGCGAGCGCGATTCCCGACCTCGATTGCCCGGAGTGCTGCGAGCAGGGCTGGAAATACGTGTACATGGAGAAAAGCGCGGCGCTCTTCCATGACGAGTGGGAATGGCACTGCCTGGCGCTGGCGATCCTGCATCGCCGGGTGCGGGCGCGGCCCTAGTTGGTACCGGCCTCTTCCTTCCCGGTCGCACACCGGCGGCAGATGCAGGCGAGGTTGCGCTGCGCCTCCGGAACGCGTGCCAGCGCGGAGGGATCGATCACTGCGGTGGTGCACCAGCACGGCGCGTCGAAGCTGCCGGCGGCAGCCGGCGCGCAGCCGTTAGGCCCGCCGCACAGCGGACAGGTATTGTTCGGTTTGGGATCGAGGGTAGCCATTATGCGAGTTTCGCATCGGTCTTCAGTTGCCGAACCGCCGCCACGAGCGCGAGGAATGCCTTGGTGCACGGTGTCCCGCTGCCGAGCATCGCCTTGGCCTGCTCGTATTCGCCGAGGTTGATCTGGCGTACGACCTTCTCCACTTCCGCATGAAAGACGGCATGCGCGTCGACGCAGGGCTGGAAGCTCTTCACGAACGGAAACTTGCGTTCGCCTTCCCCATGCAGCCAGTTGCCGAGCATGCAGCCGTCGGTCTTGCCGGCGGACTTGGGATCGAGCTCGTGCTGAGCGGCGATGGCAGCGAGGAGTTTCTGGCGGATTTCCGCATCCTTGGCCAGCGCTTCTTCGAGGTTCATGGCGATCCCTTCAATCGTTGAAGCGGCACATCATAGCAGGGTCGATACCGCATGTTAAGCAAGCGCTCCAGGCATGCATGCCCTCGCGTATCGCTGACGCGCGGACATTACTTGAACTGGGTCACCACTTCTATCGCAAAAATACAACGCACACCCCACAAAAAAGACACCGCTTTGGGAGGCAACTGATCCTGCACAAACATCTTGCCGCCTCGTTCATGTCAACTGAAAACGGATCCAGAAAAGGACATGTATTCCAACGAACATTTCAAAGGGTGCACGCATGAAAAAATCTCTTCTCTCCGTCGTCGTCGCCGGCGCGTTGGGGGCCTTGGCAGGGACAGCGTCCGCGCAGAACAACATCACCATCTACGGCATCGTCGATGCCGGCATTTCCTACGACAGGAATGTGACCGCTGCGGACAACGTATGGCGTCTCGATAGCGGTCTGCATTCCGGCTCGCGCTTCGGCATTCGCGGCACGGAAAGCCTCGGTGGCGGCCTGAATGCAAGCTTTACGCTGGAAAACGGTTTCAATGTCGACACCGGCACCTTGGGTCAGGGCAACCGCATGTTCGGCCGCCAGGCATGGGTCGGGCTGAACGGCGGCTTCGGCTCCGTGAAGCTGGGCCGGCAGCAGACGCCGCTCTACTACGCATTGCTGGCGGTCGATCCCTTCGCCATCAACCTCGCGGGCAATGCGCAGCGCATGTTCGGCTCCAGCCTGTATGTGGTCGACCCCTTCCTGCGCACCGACAACACGATCAACTACACCACGCCGAACCTCGGCGGTTTCACCGGCACCGCCAGCTACGGCTTCGGCGAAGTGGCAGGCGACCGCTCGACCGCACGGCAGATCGCCGCCGGCCTGGCGTACGTGAACGGCCCGATCAATGTGCAGTTCGCCTACCATGACGCCAACACCGCCACGCTGCCGGCCACCACGCCTTTCCTCGGCGCCGGCACCGCAGACCTGCGCACGGCCTTCATCGGCGGCACCTTCGATTTCGGTTTCGCCAAGGCGCACGCAGCCTTCGCCGACACCGAAGTGGAACAGGCAGGCACCGTCGACAGCCGCAGCTGGCTGGTCGGCGCTTCGGCACCGATCGGCTCGGGCACTGTCCTGGCCTCCTTCATCCGCAACGATGTGCGCGACATCGCCGCGGGTGAATCGGACCAGCTGGCGCTGGGCTTCATCCAGCCTTTGTCCAAGCGTACCAACATCTACACTTCGTTCAGCTATACCGAGAATGATCCCGCGGTGCGCCTGAATGCGTTTGCCAACGGGCAGAACGGCCGGCAGTTCAACGTCGGCGTGCGTCACCAGTTCTGATTGCGACGGCCGGGGCGGCCATGCTCCGGCCACACGCGCTATCTGATCCATGCAGGGAAATAACCGAGCGCGCCCTGCACCTGCCCGTCGTGGGCCGGCACCACGACGGTGTCGGGCTTCTTCTCCAGCACTGCGCGCACCTGTTCGATGGTGCGCATCGTGCGGTCCGCATCCTTGTCCACCAGCAGGCGCGCGGCCCAGAACTTGGGGCTTGCGCCCTTCACCGCGTCCGCGTTCCACACCACGTCCCCGACAAAGAAATAGCGCCGTCCCGAATCCACCGTCACGAACATGCCGACCGATCCCGGCGTGTGCCCGAACATCGGCACCAAGACCACCTTGCCGTCATTGAACAGGTCGGCGCTGTGGCTGAATCCTTCGTAGGGCTCGGGCTTGAATTCGAGCGTCTGCCAGCGGATCGACTCGCCACCCACCTGCGAGGGCCACGGCCCGCCAAGCGACGACACCGGCTGGCGGATCACCGCCAGCTCCTGCTCCGGCACCCACACCTGCGCCTCCGGGAAATCGCCGATACCGCTCACATGATCCCAGTGGCTGTGGCTGAGCACGATGCGCCGGATCGGCCCGATGCCGGCCTTGTCGAGCTGCACGCGCGCCGGCGTGACCGGCTCCTCGTAGCGGAAGAAGGGACGGTTCCAGAGCGGCATGTCCTGACTGTATTGCTCGGCGATCTTGCTGCCCAGGCCTGTGTCGAACAGGAAGAACTCGCCCCCGTGCTTGACCAGCACCGCGGAAAACACTGTCTCCGCATCCTTCCCGAAGCTGCCGCCGGCATACATCATGCCCTCGCGCACGCGCAGGCTGCCGGTCTTGATCAGGCTGAATCCGACCGACGGCAGATCCGATTGGGCGTGCGCGGCGGCAAAGATGGAAGCAAGCAGGATGGCGATGAACAGTCTGAGCAGTCTGGGCATGGTCGTCTTTCGTTATTGTTCGTTCCACAACTCTAGCGGGAATGCAGGAATAGGCATAATATTTTATTAATATGCTTGCCCTATAAATTTCCTATGGACGATTTCTTATGTTCGACCTGCGCGCCCTGAAGTATTTCGTCGCTGCCTATGAAGAAGGCTCGATCAGTGCCGCCGCCCGGCGCTGCTTCATTGCGCAGCCCTCGATCAGCGCGGCGATCCAGAATTTGGAAACGTCGCTCGGCACGCGCCTGTTCGAGCGCGCGCGGCAAGGCCTGAGGCCGACCGCGGACGGCGAGAAGCTCTACCCGCGGGCAAAGGATTTGCTGGCGGAATCGCAGGCGATCATGCAGAGCTTTTCCAGCCCGCCGCAGCGGGAGCTGCGCCTGCTGCTCGCCTGCGACATGCTGGTGCGCCGCGCCGGGCCGCTGATCGACCTGCTCTACCAGCGCATGCCGGGCGTGCAGCTCAAGCTGGTGCAGGAAGGCGAAGCCTTCGACCTGAAGCTCGCCTGCGAGCAGTTCAAGAGCGCCGACGAATGGATGCTGCCGCTCTGGGAAGAAGACTATGTGGCGCTCATTCCCGGCAACCATCCACTGCGCTTCAAGGCGCAGCTCGAACCGGCCGACCTGCACGGAGCGCCTTTCATCACCCGCTCCGCCTGTCCGTTGAGCCGCCTGTTCGCGCAAGCCATGGCGCGCGCGCACATCGCGCCGGATGTACGCGCCACGGTGGAGCGCGAGGAAACCGTGCCGGCGCTGGTGGAAATGGGCGTGGGGATTGCGATCCTGCCGGAATCGCATTGCGACGGGCTGACGCAGGCAGTGGTCAGGCCGCTGAAGCACGACAGCGACTTCAGGCGCAAGGTCGGGCTGGCCTGCCGCACGGAAGACATGGAGATGCTGAGGTTCGTCCGCCAGTCCAGGCAGGCACTGCAGCAGGCGTATGCCGGACAGCAGCGCGTCCGGCATGCGGCGTGATCAGAAGCGGATCTTCCCGGTCAGGATCTGCCAGTACATGACCCAATCTCCGAGCAGGCTGTAGAACGGATAGGAGAAGGTCGCGGGGCGGTTTTTCTCGAAGAAGAAATGGCCGACCCACGCAAAGCCGTAACCGAATAGCGGCAACAGCAGCAGCCCCATCCAGTTCTGCGTGGCGAGCACCCAGACCAGCGCGGCGAGGACCAGCGTGCTGCCGATGAAGTGCAGCCGGCGGCAGGTCTGGTTGGCGTGCTCGCCGAGGTAAAAGGGATAGAACTCGCGGAACGAGGAATAGCGGGCGACGGAAGCGTTGGTTTTCATGATGTCTCCTTGGTTTTGATCTGCATGGCCAACAGGAGCATTCAAGCACAAAATCCGGGAATCGGCAGCCTGCATCGCCTGCCGGAGAATTCGAACGGTGATAATCTGCCTGCCATGGACACACCAGACATCTACTTCGCCCGCATCGGCTATACCGGCCCGCGCACGCCCACGCTTGATGTCCTCAAGGAAATCTGCGCGAAGCATCCGGCGGCGATCGTGTTCGAGAACATCGATCCCTTTCTCGGCCGCACGCCCGTGCTGTCGCCGGCAGCGCTGCATGAAAAGCTGGTCGTCAATGGTCGCGGCGGGTATTGCTTCGAGCAGAACGCGTTGCTGCGCGATGTGCTGGTCACGCTGGGGATGACGGTCACCGCCCTCGCGGCGCGCGTGGTGTGGATGGCCCCGCCCGATATGCCCGCGCGGCCGCGCACGCACATGCTGCTCAAGGCCGAGGTGGGTGATGCGCCCGGCCAGTCCTTTATCGTGGATGCGGGCTTCGGTGGCCAGTTGTTCAATGTCCCGCTCCTGCTCGTACCGGGCCTGGAGCAGGACACGCCGACCGGCCCCATGCGCATCGTGGCCGAGGCCGGCATGCATGCGGTGGAGGCACTGACGCCGCAAGGCTGGAGCCCGCTCTACCGCTTCGGCCTGGACCCATGCCTGCCGGTGGATTACGAGCCGCTGAACTGGTTCACGGCCACCCATCCCTCCTCGATCTTCCGCAACAACCTGCTGATCCAGACCGTGACCTCACGCGGACGCACGGGATTGATCAACGACAGGTTGATGACTTCGACTGGGCAGACGCGCCGCATCGAAGACGCGCAGGCTTACGAAGCCGTGCTCCGCCAGGAATTCAATCTCGCGCTGCCGGTGCCGGCCGGCGAGTTGTTCGCACGCATTCCCAAGGGCCTCGACGGGATCGCGGCCCCGGGCCGCGATTAGTCCTGATCAACCGTCTCAGAACGCGGGCACCACGGCGCCCTTGTACTTCTCTTCGATGAATTTCTTCACTTCGGGAGAGTTCAGCGCCGTCGCCAGCTTCTTGATCGCCGGGCTGTCCTTGTTATCCTCGCGCGCCACCAGCAGGTTGGCGTAGGGCGAGTTGCCATCCTCGATGAAGAGCGAATCCTTCACCGGGTTGAGCTTCGCTTCCAGCGCATAGTTGGTGTTGATGAGCGCCAGGTCGACCTGGTTCAGCACGCGCGGCAGGGTCGCGGCTTCCAGTTCGCGGATCTTCAGGTTCTTCGGGTTGGACACGATGTCCTTCCGGGTGGCCGAGATATTCTTCGTATCCTTCAGCTTGAGCAGGCCCTGGCGTTCCAGCAGCAGGAGCGCGCGGCCGGAGTTGGACGGATCGTTGGGAATGGCAACGGTTGCGCCGTCCGGCAGGTCGGCCACTTTCTTGTGCTTGGCCGAGTAGGCGCCGAAGGGTTCGACGTGCACCTTGGCCACCGGCACTTCGATGTCATTCTTGTGGCCCTTCTTGAACTCGTCGAGATAAGGCTGATGCAGGAAGAAGTTGCCGTCCAGGCGCTTCTCGTTCACCTGCACTGCCGGCTGCACGTAGTCGGTGAACACCTTGACCTGCAGGTCAACGCCCTGCTGGGCGAGCTGCGGCTTGACGAACTCCAGGATCTCCGCGTGCGGAACCGGCGTAGCGGCGATGGTCAGCTTATCGGCGGCATGAGCCGCCAGCGGGACGAGGCTCAGGGACGACGCGAGCAGCAATGCAAATTTGAAACGCATAAACACTCCTGTAAAAAAAGATTACCTGCGGGTGAAACGGCGCACCAATCGGTCGCCGCCGTACTGCAGCAACTGGACCAGCACGACGAGAATGGAAACGGTCACGATCATCACGTCCGTCTGGAAGCGCTGATAGCCGTAACGCAGCGCGAGATCGCCCAGCCCGCCGCCGCCGACCACACCCGACATCGCGGCATAGGACACCAGCGCAATGGTGGTGACGGTGGCGGCCGCGAGCAGCCCGGGCAGGGCTTCGGGCAGCAGCGCATTGATCACGATCTGGTGCGTCTTCGCGCCCATCGCCTGGCAGGCTTCGATCACGCCGCGGTCGACCTCGCGCAACACGTTCTCCACCAGGCGCGCGAAGAAAGGCGTGGTGCCGGCAACCAGCGGCGGGATCGTGCCCTCGACGCCGAGCGAGGTGCCGACCAGCACCAGCGTCAGCGGAATCATCACGATCAGCAGGATGATGAAGGGCAGCGAACGCAGCACATTGACCGCCAGCGACAGCACCGCATACACCCCGCGCTGCTCAAGCAGCTGCCCGCGCGCCGTCAGGAACAGCAGCACGCCGAGCGGCAGGCCGAGGAGGACGGTAAAGACCAGCGACACACCGGTCATGGTGAGCGTGTCGATGGTGGCCTGGCCGATGTCGGCCCAATCGATATTCGAGAAATCCATCAGTTCAATACCTCGCAATGCACATTGAGGCTGCGGAACAGGCCGAGCACCGCCGCGGCTTCCTCGTCATTGCCGCCGACCTCCACCAGCAGCTGCCCGTAAGGCTTGTCCTTGATGCGCGACACCGCCCCCTGCAGGATCGTGATCCGGGCGCGCGTCTGCTCGACCACATGCGTCAGGATGGGCTGGTAGGCGGCATCGCCGACATACGTGAGGCGCAAGCGCCGGCCGCCGCCTGCCGTGCCACCGGCGGCATCGAAATCGTCATGCGTGTACTCGGCGACCAAGCTGCGCGTGACCGGATGCTTCGGATGCAGGAACACATCGGCCACCTCGCCGCTCTCGACGATCTCGCCGGCATCGATCACCGCCACTAGGTCGCAGATGCTGCGGATGACCTGCATCTCATGGGTAATCAGCACGATCGTCAGCCCGAGCCGCACATTGATCTCGGCCAGCAGCGACAGGATGGACTGCGTGGTCTCGGGATCGAGCGCGGACGTCGCTTCATCGCACAGCAGAAGCTGCGGCGCATTCGCGATGGCGCGGGCGATGCCCACGCGCTGCTTCTGCCCGCCCGAGAGCTGTGCCGGATACTTGTCCTTGTGCTCGCTCAGGCCGACCAGTTCCAGCAGCTCATCCACCCGGCGGCGGCGCGCCTCGCTGCAATGGCCGCCGGCCAGCTTGAGCGGAAACTCCACGTTCGCCGCGACGGTTTTCGCCGACAGCAGGCTGAAGTTCTGGAACACCATGCCGATGCGCTGGCGCGTGCGGTCCAGTTCCCCCTTGGCGAGGGTCGTGATATCCACGCCGTCGATGCGCACGGTGCCGCTGCTCGGACGTTCGAGCAGGTTGAAGGTGCGCAGCAGCGTGCTCTTGCCCGCGCCGGAGCGGCCGATGATGCCGAAGATTTTTCCCTTCGGGATGTGCAGATTGATGTCACGCAGCGCGCTGATGGCGCGGCCGCCGACCTGGTAACTCTTTTGGAGATGCTCGATATGGATCACGTTGGGATGGACTGCCGGGCGCGAAAGTGCGGAAGATTAACGAAACCGATGTAGAGAAGGAACGAAGCATTTCTCATTTGCTTATGGGCATCACCCTCCATACCTTTGTTCCAGGCGAAATTGGGGGATTTGTCCGAAGAATGATCGGTGAGGGGGTGGGCTGACCGAAGATCGTGAATCAGGCGGGCCGTGGGGGAAATCAAGGGAAATGCGGTTCGCACCGGTCGCCCGTCATCCCGACGAACGTCGGGATCCAGTGTCTTAACAGGCGCCCGATAACGCCACTGGATCCCGGCTTTCGCCGGGATGACCGGGTCATCTTGCTATCTCAGGTGAACGGCACTCGCGCAAAGGGCTGGCATTTCCCGCCGGCGTTCCGTTATAATTGCGACCTTCTCGCTGCCCAGATGGCGGAATTGGTAGACGCGCAACGTTGAGGTCGTTGTGTCTTAGGATGTGGAGGTTCGAGTCCTCTTCTGGGCACC
>NZ_DASRXF010000052.1:0-6497 GCF_035654295.1 Noviherbaspirillum sp.
CGGGACGACATACGGGAAGACTCCTTCCAAGGCATCGCGCGCTCCAGATTGTTGCAACGCGATGATCATAAAAGGTGTTACCCATGTCTCCCGACAGGTGTTACCTATGTCCCCCGGCTATACACGCAGCGAAACCCACCAACTCCACCAAACCCCTACGCCGCCATATGCCGCGCCTGCCGCGGATTGGCCACTTCCCCGCGTTCCTTGCCCGCCTTCGCCTGCCGCACGTTCACCTGCCCCGCATGGTCGCGCTCCATCACGGCCGTAACCTGCCCCGCCTCATGCCCGCGCTCGCGCAGCCATTGCGCGACCAGCGCCGCCAGCCGTTCCAGCGCGATGCGGTGCGTCGCATCGGTGCGCGCATACAGCCAGTCCGACAGGTCCATGAACCGCGCAAAGGGTGCATCGCTCAGCACCAGCGGCAAGGTGTTGGCGAAACGCCCCGAGTTGGCGATCAAATCCCAGTAGCGCGCGAAGCGCACCAGCCGCTGCATGTCGGCAAAACCGACGCGGTCGGTCGAGAGGATGGTGTAGGGCGGACTCGGATCGAACACGAGCTTGTACGTCTGCGTGTGCCGGATCACCGGCGTTCCGCGCAATCGCTTGAGGATGCCGAACTGGACCTCGTGCGGATTGATCGCCACGAGCCGGTCGAAGCCGCTTGCGAAGCTGGCAATGTCTTCCCCCGGCAGGCCGGCGATCAAATCCACGTGCAGGTGCGCATTCGACTCTTGCACCAGCCAGCGAATGTTCTCGGCCGATCTTTCATTGTTCTGCTTGCGGCTGATGATGCCCTGCACTTCGGGATTGAAAGTCTGGATGCCGATCTCAAGCTGCAGGGTGCCGGGCGGGAATTTGCGGATCGCTTCCTTCAGCGCATCGGGCAGATGGTCGGGCACGACTTCGAAGTGCGCGTACACCGGGTCTTCCGGATGCGCTGCCAGCTTGTCCAGAAAGAACTGCATGATGCGCAGGCTGGACTTGATGTTGAGGTTGAAGGTGCGGTCGACGAACTTGAACAGGCGGGCGCCGCGCGCATGCAGCGCTTCAAGCTCCCCGAGGAACTGGTCGAGGTCGAAGGGCCAGGCGGTCTTGTCGAGCGAGGACAGGCAGAACTCGCACTTGAACGGACAGCCGCGCGATGCTTCGACGTAGAGGTTGCGGTGGGCGATGTCCTTGTCGTCGTACAGCGCATACGGCAGCTTGATGTCCGACATCGGCAGCTGCACGCCGGCGTGGACTTTCATCAGCGGCTTGGGTCCATGCAAAATTTGCCTGCACAGTTGTGGAAAGGTGGCCTCGCCCCAGCCGGTCACCACGTAATCGGCCGACTGCACGATCTGCTGTTCCTGCGTCTCGTGCGAGACTTCCGGACCGCCGAGCACGACCGCGATCTCCGGCGCGACGCGCTTGAGCATGGCCACCACCTTCGCCGTTTCCTCCACATTCCAGATGTAGACGCCGAAGCCGACGATGCGCGGGCGGTGCGCGAGGATGCGTTCAACCACTTCCGTCGTCTTGGCGCCGATCACGAATTCCTGCAGGCGTGTCTCGGCTTGCAGCTCGCCCATGTTGGCGATCAGGTAACGCAGGCCGAGCGACGCGTGGGCGTAACGGGCGTTCAGGGTGGAAAGCAGGATGGTCATGGGGCAAGGTGCAGATCAGCAGCCCCACATTTTACGCCTGCACTGCTGCGCTCAGCGCTTTTCGTCCTGTTGCCGGAATGCGCTGGGCGGCATGCCGAACCAGCGCCGGAAGCTGCGGCTGAAATTCGAGGTATCGAGGTAGCCGAGCGCTTCGGCAATGCTTTCGACGGAGCGGGCGGTATGCCGCAAATACCATTGCGCCTGTTCCTTGCGCACGTCGTCGAGCAATGCCTGGTAGCTGGTGCCGTGCTGCTTGAGCCGGCGCATCAGGGTGCGCGCAGAGATGTGCAGCTCGGCGGCCATCGCTTCGCAACCGGGCAGCCGGTCGCCGCAGCCTTGCAGCCGCGCCCGCACCTGCTCCACCACGTCGCCCTCGCCGAGCAGTTGCGCCAGGATCTTGTCGCACTCGCGGATGGCGGAGGCATGGGCGGATGGGTCCGCGGTCAGGCAGGGAACGTCGAGCATCGCATGCGGCAGGCGCAGTTCCATGCACGGCGCGCCGAAATGCAGGCGCCCCGAAAAGCGCGTTGCATACGCGCCGGCCCATGGCGGCGCGGGATAAGGCAGCGCGCATTCCATGTCTTCCAGCGCGTAGCCGGTCAACGATTCCAGCAGCTTGGCCAGCACGATCAGCACCGTTTCCAGGACCGGCACGCGTACCTCGCCCAGCTCGATGCGTTCGCGCACCTGCAGGTGGCAATGCGTGCCGCTTGCCGCGAGGCGGAACTCCAGCGCGCCGCCGCGCAGGCGCCCATAACGCACGATCACGTCCAGCGCCTGCCGCACGTCTCGGCTCGCAACCACTGCATGACCGACCGGGCCGTGCGCCGAAACCGGGATCGCCGCGCCGAGTTCCAGCCCGAGTGCCGGCGTGCCGGACAGCCGCAGCGCCGCATGCACAAGCGGGCGGATCTGTCCGAGCCCGATGCCGGTGCCGGAATCCACCAGCTGCTCCCATTGCAGCCCGGTTCCCGCGAGCAAACTCGGCGTGTCGATCCCGCGCTTGCGCAGCAGCACGCACAGCACGCGCACGTACGAGGGATGGAAGGCCGGGTTCAGCCACTGACCGGAAATGGGCATGGTCTTGCAGGGAAAGCGTGATTGGGAACACCGCCGATCCTGTCACATAATGACGAGAGATTGCCACTTGATTCGGTGTGCATGCCGGGCCATCTGCGCGATCCTTTGATTTCCCGTAAATCAAGAAGAGGAAGAACGATGGAGACGCTGCTGCACCCGCCCGCCTCCGGCGGCTACCGCGACAGGAAGCGCTATGCATGGCTGCTGTCGCTCTTCGTTCCGGCGACGGTCGCCGCCGGCCCGCTGCTTTACTACGCCATTCCCGATCCGCGCATCCTGTGGGTGCCGGTGGTGGTCAGCTATATCCTGTTCCCCATCCTCGACCTCGGCCTCGGCAAGGATGCGAGCAATCCGCCGGAGGAACTGGTGCCGCTGCTGGAGGCCGACGGCTACTACCGCTACGTCACCTATGCGCTGGTGCCGCTGTTGTGGATCGGCTTCATCTTCGGCATCTGGTTCTTCACCAGCCACAACCTGCCCCTGCACGCGCAGGTGGCCGGCGTGATCACGACCGGCATGATCGGCGGTTACGGCATCAACCTCGGCCACGAGCTGGGGCACAAGCGTCCCGAACTCGAACGCCGGCTCGCGAAGTTCATCCTCGCGATGACGGGCTACGGACATTTCTACATCGAGCACAACCGCGGCCATCATCGCGACGTGGCGACACCCGTCGATCCGGCGTCCTCGCGCATGGGCGAGAACCTGTATCGCTTCCTGCTGCGGGAAATGCCGGGCGCTTTCGTGCGCGCATGGCGATTGGAAAAGGAAAGGCTGGCGCGCGACAACCTCTCGCCGTGGACGTTACGCAATGAAGTGCTGCAACCGATGCTGCTGACCGCGGTTTTCTTTGCCGCAATGACGGCCTGGCTGGGATGGCAGGCGCTGCCCTTCATCCTGTGCGCATCGTTCTTCAGCAACTTCCAGCTCACGCTGGCGAATTATGTGGAGCACTACGGCCTGCTGCGCGACCGTCTGCCTTCCGGCCGCTACGAGACCTGCAAGCCCCACCATTCCTGGAACAGCAACCAGCTGTTTTCCAACTGGGCGCTGTTCCACCTGCAGCGCCACTCCGACCATCACGCGCATCCGCTGCGGCGCTACCAGTCGCTGCGGCACTTCGAGTATGTGCCGCAGCTGCCCTGCGGCTACTTTGGCATGTTCCTCGTCGCGCAGGTCCCGCCGCTGTGGTTCCGCATCATGGACAAGCGGCTGGTGGAAGCGGTGGGGCGCGACGCAGGCCGCATCAACTTCGACCCGGCCAAACGGGAGGCCTTGATGCGGCGCCACGGCTTGCGTCAGTAGCTGTAGGCAATGTTGAGGCCGCCGCCCCAGTCCGGACTGCCGTCGGCAAAGCCCTTGGTGGCATAGGCCTGCAGCTTGTAGCCGCCGCCGAGCGTGCGGGTATAGAAGCCGGTCAGCTCGCGCTGGGCAAAGCCGGTGTCCGTCGAACGGCTGCGGTAATCGAGCATGGCGCCCGCGCTGGACTGCTGGTCGAGCTTGAACGACAGGCCGGCGTTGGCGCTGTAGACATCTTTCAGCGGCAAGGTGGCGGAAGAACCGAGCATGCCGAAGCCGATGCCGCCGAACCAGGTCACATTGCCGATCCTGGTGTAGGGATCGATGAGCACCCAGAAATCGTTCTCGCCGGTGCCCAGGCCGCGGTCGCTGTCGGCCGTGCCCCATTTGACCTTGCCGGTGACGTCGATGCCGAACTGTGACTTCGGATCGATCATGAACGAATACGTGGCGGAGGTGACGAGGTCGCCCAGGCCGGAATCGGTGCGCACCGTGGTCGTGGTCCGGCGCACCGCGCCGACGCCGGCCACCACGTTGTCCGAACCGGTGATGCGGACATAAGGGATCGAGGCCTTGAAGGTCCAGTTGCCGGTTTCGTAGGTGCCGATGAGCGGGATCGCGGTGATCTCGGTGGTGGTGTCCGTACCGTACGTGCCGGTGGTGTAGTCGACGCCGGTCTTGACGGTGAAGCTGCCTTCGGCGAACGCCGCCTGCGACAGAAATGCGGCGGTGATGAAAATCAGTCTTTTCATTGCTATAACAATTCCTGGTACAACAAAAAAAGCCGGGCAACGCTGGTTGCCCGGCCAAGGTAGGTACTACGGCTGTGTGATTAGTTGCGGCGGGTCTTCTCGATTTTCTCGACCTTCTCGATCTTCTCGACCTTTGCGATCTTTTCGGGACGCTCGATCTTTTCGACCTTGGCGACCTTCTCCACCTTCTCAACCTTCTCCACTTTTTCGACTTTCTCTACCTTCTCGGCCTTGGCCGGACGGTCAGCGCGGAATGCGGCGATCGCTTCACGCTTCTCGGCGGCAGCCGCCTTGTTGAGCGCGGCGCGTTCCTGACCGGCCTGTGCCGACTCGGGCAGCACGACGGTTGCGCCGTGGGCCTTGGCCGTCACGCCGGACGGCAGCGTGGTGCCGGGCTTGTAAACCGTGGCGCCCTTGCGTGCGGTGGTGGTCGTGGTGGTCGTCGTCGTGGTGTCGGTTGCCGTCGTGGTGGTCGGCGTGGTCGTGGTTGTCGGCGTTGCAGTCGTCGTGTCCGTCGGCGTCGCGGTTGTCGTCGTTGTCGGGGTTGCGGTCGTGGAAGTTGTCGGGGTTGCAGCGGCCGTGGTCGTCGGCATTGCGGCCGTCGTCGGGGTTGCAGTCGTCGCGGTGGCGGACACCGTTGTGCTTGCCTCCGTCGCCGCCGGGGCCGTCTGCGCGAAGGCAGCGCCGGTCGACAGCAGGGCCGTCGCAAGTGCGCTCAGGATGATGGCGGGCTTGGTGATCTTGGTGCTTTTCATGTGCTCTCCTGAAGGGTCGTATCAAGTGTTCATGGCGGAACCCATGGTACGTTCGGAAAGCTGAAATAACAGCCCGTAAAGATGTTTCTTCTGTAAGAAAGTGCTACCTCACGGAAACAGACAGATGCAAGCCCCTGGCCCCGGCGTTCGCCTGGTTCACGGAAGACCTCTTGACCTCAGTCAACGTATTCGGACGCGCTTCTTTCCCGATGATTGTTGCAGTGGTTAAATGCCTTCACCGAGGACATCCCGTGAGGTTCGCCATGCTTGAAACCACTGCCTGGTCCACCGATCTGGCGATCGGTCATGAAGTGATCGATGCCGACCACCGCCACATTTTCGAAACCGCAGATGCCCTGCAAGCGGAAATGCGGGAGGACGAGCCGGCGCATTCCATCGTCGGCAAGGTGCTGGTGGGATTGATCGAGCACACCGGCGGTCACTTCGCACGGGAAGAGGCGCTCATGCAGGAGAGCGGTTTCCCCGGCTCGGATGCGCACAAGCGCGAGCACGCGCTGCTGATGCAGAAGGTGAACGCGCTGCACCGCCGCTTCATGGACGGCTGCCCCGACATGGCGGCCGAAGTCGCCGACTTCATCCAGCATGGCCTGGTCCGCCACATCATGAAGTCGGACATGGAGCTCGGCCGCCACGTGCGCAAGGACACTTAGGCCTTCATCTCCTTTTCCTGCAGCGTGCGCCACATCACCTTGCCGGTCGCCGACTTGGGCAAGGCCTGCACGAACTCGACCAGCTTGGGCACCTTGTAGGCCGCCATCTTCTGCTGTGCCCAGCCGATGATGTCTTCCGCCGTCGCTTCGGCCCCGGGGCGCTTGACGATGACCGCCTTGACGGTCTCGCCGCGGTAAGGGTCGCGCGCGGCGATGATGCAGCATTCCTGCACCGCCGGATGCTGGTACATCATCGATTCCACTTCCGCCGGCCATACCTTGAAGCCGCTG
>NZ_DASRXF010000053.1:0-3176 GCF_035654295.1 Noviherbaspirillum sp.
TTGCCGCGGCTGCCGGTGATGCCGACGATGGGAATGCGGCCGTTGTCGTCCTTCTGCGGGAACAGATGGTCGACAATGGCCTGGCCGACCGGGCGGGGAGTGCCGACGGCGGGCTTGATGTGCATCAGCAGGCCGGGGCCGGCATTGACTTCGACGATGGCGCCGCCCTGGTCTTCCAGCGGGCGAGAGATGTCCTGTGCGACGATGTCCACGCCGGCGATGTCGAGGCCGACGATGCGCGCGGCCAGCGAGGCGGCTTCGGCCACGGCGGGATGAACTTCGTCGGTGCAGTCGAAGGCGAGGTTGCCGCGGCTCTGGATCAGCACGGTCTTGCCTTCGGGCGGTACCGAGTCCGGGCCGAAGCCCTGGCGTTCCAGCACCAGCAGCACGGTCGGGTCTTCCTCGTAGGTGATGCGGTTCAGGGGGAAGTCTTCGTGGTCGCCGCGGCGCGGGTCGGAATTGATCTGCGATTCGATGAGTTCGGTGACGGTGGACTTGCCGTCGCCGGTAACGGTGGCGATCTCGCCCTTGGTGGCGGCGACCAGTTTGCCACCGACGATCAGCAGGCGGTGTTCGTCGCCGCGCACGAAGCGCTCCACCATCACGTCGCTGCCTTCTTCATCGGCCAGCTTGTAGGCCGCGTCGATCTGCTCGCGGGTGTGCAGGTCCATCGACACGCCGCGACCGTGGTTGGCGTCGGAAGGCTTGACGACAACCGGGGTGCCGATGTCCTCTGCGGCGTCCCATGCGTCATCCGGGCTGGACACGATGCGGCCTTCGGGGATGGGCACGCCGCAGGATTGCAGCAGGCGCTTGGTCAGGTCCTTGTCGCGCGAAATGCTTTCGGAAATCGCGCTGGTCTGGTCGGTTTCGGCGGTCCAGATGCGGCGCGAGCGCGTGCCGTAACCGAGCTGCACGAGGTTGCCTTCGTTCAGGCGCAGGTGCGGGATGCGGCGGTCGGCGGCGGCATCGACGATGTTGGCGGTACTGGGGCCGAGGCCGATGCGTTCGGCCAGGTCGGTCAGGTCGCGGACGGTGGTCTCGACGTCGTAGGGCTTGTCTTCGATCGCGGCCATCACGATGTCGCGCGCGGCGGTGAGGGCGACGCGGCTGACTTCTTCGTAACGGGCCCGCACCACCACCTTGTAGATGCCGCGCTTGCCCTTGACTTCGCGCGCCTTGCCGAACCCGGTCTGCACGCCGGCCAGGTTCTGCAGCTCGATCATCACGTGTTCCATGATGTGGGCGGGCCAGGTGCCTTCGCGCAGGCGCTGCAGGAATCCGCCGCGCTCGCCCACGCCGCAGTGGTGCTCGGCCAGGCCGGGAAGCATGGCGGTCAGGCGTTCGTAGAATCCGGGGATGGTATTGGAGGGCGCGTCTTCGAGGTCACCGATGTCGACCCAGGCCTCGAGGGCGGGGCGGTAGGTCCAGATGTTCGGACCGCGCAGGGACATCACATTGATGATCTCAATGGTTTTCTTGTTCATTTAATACTAGGGGCAGTGGGGTAAAGGCCTGTTTTCTTGTAATTGGAATGTCGTTTCGCTGGCCTGTTCCGGATTAACGCTTTTCGAGCGTCGAAGTTTACTTGATGCGAAAAAAAATTATCGTGCGGACGCAACGTCCGGGAAACAAGATTATCGCCTCTCGGTATACTTAGCGCCACATCGGCGAGCCATTTATGCGCGCTCGCGCCCGTACTTATTTACATTTTGCAAACAGTTTTACGCCGTTTGATGCACATCCGGCAGCCTTGTTTGCCCTTTCCGAGTCTTGATGAATACTGAATCCCCGAATCTGTTGCCGCAGAGGCAAGCCGTGCCCGCGCACTGGCAACAGGATGTCCAGGCGCGCCTGCAGCCCGGCGAAAGCGCGGTGGCGAGCGTCGAGCTCGACCTCGATACCGAGCTGCGCTATGCGTCGGGCATCGTGGTGGCGACCGAACGCCGCCTGTTGGCAAAGTCCGGAGGCGACTGGCAAGAATGGCCCTACCGCGAAGGACTGGCGCTGGACCACCACGACCATGCCGGCGTCGGCACCCTGGAATTGCACGATGGCCAGCACCGCCTGGCCTGCTGGCGCTACACCCTGGGCCGCAACCCGGAAGCGCTGCGCCTGATCAAGCATGTCGATGAACAGCGCGACGCGGTCGTCTCCGGCCGCCCGGTGCAGCCGCCCGAACAGCTCACCTGCCCGAGTTGCAAGGCGCCGCTCCCGCCCGAGCAGGAAGAGTGCCCGATCTGCACGCGCGAAATGCACACCCCGCCGTCGACCTGGACGCTGTTCCGGCTGTGGCGCTTTGCCAAGCCGTACAAGGGCCAGCTCATCCTCGGCTTCCTGCTGACACTGGCCTCCACCGCCGCGACGCTGGTGCCGCCCTACCTGTCGATGCCGCTGATGGACGACGTGCTGATCCCGTACCAGAACGGCCAGCAGATCGATACCGGACTGGTCGCCATGTACCTCGGCGGCCTGTTCGGCGCAGCGCTGTTTGCCTGGGTACTGGGCTGGGCGCGCACCTACATCCTCGCGCTGGTGTCCGAGCGCATCGGCGCCGACCTGCGCACCAGTACCTACGAGCACCTGCTGCGCCTGTCGCTCGAATACTTCGGCGGGCGGCGCACCGGCGACCTGATGGCGCGCATCGGTTCGGAGACGGACCGCATCTGCGTGTTCCTGTCGCTGCACCTGCTCGACTTCGCCACCGATGTGCTGATGATCACCATGACCGCGATCATCCTGGTCTCCATCAACCCGTGGTTGGCGCTGGTGACACTGCTGCCGTTGCCCTTCATCGCCTGGATGATCCACATCGTGCGCGACCGCCTGCGTCACGGCTTCGAGAAGATCGACCGCGTATGGGGTGAAGTGACCAACGTGCTCGCCGACACCATCCCCGGCATCCGCGTGGTGAAGGCCTTCGCCCAGGAGAAGCGCGAAGCCGCGCGTTTCCGCGAAGCCAACCGGCACAATCTGCTGATCAATGACCGCGTCAACAAGGTGTGGTCGCTGTTCTCGCCGACGGTGACCTTCCTCACCGAAGTCGGCCTGCTCGTGGTGTGGGGCGTGGGCATCTGGCAGGTGTCGCGCGGCGACATCACCGTGGGCGTGCTGACCGCCTTCCTCGCCTACATCGGCCGCTTCTACACGCGCCTCGACTCCATGAGCCGCATCGT
>NZ_DASRXF010000054.1:0-28411 GCF_035654295.1 Noviherbaspirillum sp.
TCGGCCTGCTCGCCTTCGGCGACCGGATCAAGCGGTCGGCGGCGCACACCGTGTCGCGCTTGCATGCCCTCGGTGTGAAGACCGTCCTGCTCACCGGCGACAACAAGGGCAGCGCGGCAGCGGTGGGCAACGCGCTCGGCATCGACCAGGTCATTGCCGAAGTGCTGCCCTCGGACAAGGCGGACAAGGTCAACAGCCTGAAGCGGGAAGGGCAGGTGGTGGCCATGGTGGGCGACGGCATCAACGATGCGCCCGCGCTGGCCGCGGCCGACGTCGGCATCGCGATGGCGACCGGCACCGACGTCGCCATGCATGCGGCAGGCGTGACGCTCATGCGCGGCGAGCCGGCACTGGTGCCGGACGCGATCGACATCTCGCGCCGCACCTACACCAAGATCCGGCAAAACCTGTTCTGGGCATTCATTTACAACCTGGTCGGCATTCCGCTGGCAGCCTTGGGCCTGCTCAATCCCGTGTTTGCGGGGGCGGCAATGGCATTCAGCTCCGTCAGCGTGATCACCAACGCATTGCTGCTGCGCCGCTGGAAGGCGGCTGACTGATTGAAAGGGGGAACATCATGAACATCGGAGAAGCATCCAAGGCGTCCGGCGTGACGGCGAAGATGATCCGCTATTACGAAAGCATCGACCTGATCAAGGCGGGCAAGCGCACCGATTCCGGATACCGGATCTACGGCGCGAACGACGTGCACACGCTGCGTTTCATCAAGCGCGCGCGCAACCTCGGGTTTTCACTGGAACAGATCAAGGACCTGCTGTCGCTGTGGCAGGACCCGGCGCGGGCGAGTGCGGATGTGAAGGCGATTACGCGCGCGCATTTGGACGATCTGGAGACGCGCATCAGGGAATTGACGGAAATGCGGGACACGCTGCGGCATCTCGAGCACGCCTGTTCCGGCGACCATCGCCCGGAATGCCCGATCCTGCACAGCCTGGAAACCTTGGGGGAAAAGGCGTCCTGCCACTAAGCGGGCAGGCAAGCGTGGATTGGCGGGTTTCGCTTCGTTCTACGCACCTACCCTCCTTTATAAAGAATCGTAGGTTGGGTAGAGCGAAGCGAAACCCACCGCGCCGTCCTTGTCCCTTGATCGCTTATCGCTCCGTGCTTGCCAGCACGTCGTAGCCGGCGTCCGTCACTGCCGCTTTGATCTCATCGAGCGACGCGCTCGAACTCACGACCACCTTCTGCTGCGCCAGGTCCACGTCGACTTTCGCCGCGGCGTCGACATCCTTGACCGACTTGGTCACGGCACTCACGCAGTGGCCACAGCTCATTCCTTCAACTTTCAGTTCGTACATCTTTGAGTTCCTTTCTGGTATGGGACAGCATATTGTGAAGCTTCCGCCAGTGGGAAGGTCAAGGCTTTTTGTGAAATGGCATTGGCATCGGTGACAGATCTCTTGCACATGGGGAACTGACGCTCCCCGATCCTGTCCGTGTTCAGGATCGATTACCTTCACTTTCATGGCTGCAAGCAACCGACGCCTTCTCGACACCGCCATTGCCCTCCATCGCCAGGGACGATATGGCGAAGCACTCGACTCGCTCGCCGCCGGCGTGCAATCTGCATTCGCGTCACCCGATCTCCTCAATGTCGCCGCCGCCTGCGCAACGGCACTCGGACGGATCGAGGATGCCATGCGTTACTGCGAGCAGGCACTGCGCGTCGATCCGGTCTACCTCCCTGCCTGCAACAACCTTGGCATTCTGTTACAGAAAACGGGACGGCACGCGGAAGCCGAAGCGGTCTTCCGGCGGGCACTCAGCCGCTGGCCGGATCATGCGGAGGCGCACTACAACCTTGGCCTGCTTTGCCAGGAAACCGGAAGGCTGGACGAGGCTTATGCCTTTTACACCAAAGCGATGCGGCTTCGGCCCGCCCATGCAGCCACGCACAACAACCTCGGCGCGATTTACAAGGCATGGATGCGCCCGCACGAAGCGGAGCGGTGCTTCCACCAGGCGTTGACGATCGACCCGGGATATGCCGAGGCTCGCCACAACCTTGGCTTACTGTTGCAGGAAATGCAGCCGGTCGATATGGACAGCTTCCATCACCGCGGAAACCTGCTGCAGCAGATGGGCAAGTTCGACGAGGCGCAGGCCTGCTACCAGCGCGCGCTTGCGCTCGATCCCGGCAGCGCGGACCTGCACAACAACCTCGGCGTGTTGCTGTCGCGGCAACAGCGGATCGCAGAAGCAGAACAGGCGTACCGGCACGCCTTGTCATTGCGTCCCGCCTATCCGGCCGCGCTCCACAATCTCGCGCTGCTATTCCTGCAGTCTGCGCGGTTCGGTGCCGCGGAAGAGGCATTGGCGCAGCTGCTCCGCCTGCAGCCCGGCCATGCCGAGGGGTGGGCCAGCCTCGCCAACCTGTTCCAGCGGACGCAGCGCCTGCCCCAGGCGGAGAACGCTTACGCGCGTGCATTGGCGCTGCGGCCCGATCATGCCGCCGCATGGAACGACTTTGGTACGCTGTTGCAGCAGATGCGGCGTTTTACTGAAGCGGAAAGCGCCTACCGGCGCGCGATCGCGATCGACCCCGCCTATCCGGAGCCACAGTGGAACCTCGGTTTCCTGCTGCTATATCTCGGCCGCCTTGAAGAAGGGTGGCCGCTGATGGAAGCGCGTTACGACAAGGCGCTGGCGCGGCCGATCGCGGCGGTGCCCGATCTGCCTTTTCCACAGTGGACGGGGCAGGACCTGCGCGGAAAGTCGATTCTCGTCGTCGACGAGCAGGGCTTTGGCGACGCCATCCAGTTCGTCCGTTATCTGCCGCGACTCAAGCAGGCCGGCGCCGCGCGTGTCACGGTGGTGTGCAAGCCTGCCCTGGTGCCTCTCCTGCGGCACGCGCCCGGCGCTGATTGCGTCCTTGCCGAGGGCGGCGCGGGGCAACAGGAGGGCCATGACTACTGGGTGCTGATGCTCAGCCTCCCCATGCGCTTTCGCACGGCGCTGGCGACCATCCCCGCACAGTTGCCTTACCTGACGCCCGATCCCGCACGCATGCGCCACTGGCGCGACCGCTTGCCGGCGCGCGGTGCGAGAGTCGGTCTCGTGTGGAAGGGATTCGGCGGGCATGTCAACGATGCCCACCGGTCGCTCCCCGGCCTTTCCTGCCTGGAGCCGCTGCGGTCGGTCGAGGACGTCGCGTTCGTCAGTCTGCAAAGAGGGATGGACGATGAGCAGGCGCAGCAGGGCCATGCCGATTTTCCTTTGCTCGATCTGGGTCCCGATATTGCAGACTTTGCCGACACGGCGGCCATCGTCGCGCAGCTCGATCTCGTCATCTGCGTCGACACCGCGGTTGCGCATGTGGCCGGCGCACTTGGCAAGCCGTGCTGGGTCATGCTGCCGTACACCTTTACGGATTGGCGATGGATGGAAGGACGCATCGACTCGCCCTGGTATCCGGACACGCTCACCCTCTATCGGCAGCCGGCACCCGGAGCATGGCCTGCCCTTGCGCACACGATTGCCGCCGACCTTGCGCGCTGGGTGCGATCGCGATAATGCAGAGGCTGTCGTTTTTTCACTCTGCGCCACTGCGGCATTCCGTGCATATGTAATTTTTTCAAGCGAAGAGCAAGCGTGTTGCGTGCTCGCAATAAAAAGTTCCTCACAAGAAAAATTTCTTTCTGTAACAGCGAGCCGTGCGCTATTGTCATGACTCGCCTCTACAAGTTTCATTGCAGGGCATTGCGGACGTCCATGCGTCCGGTTTTCGAGTGAAGTACTGACATGCCCGTGTTCCAACAAAGCGATTTGATTGCAGCGCCTGCGAGCCAGGTATCCGGTCACACCCAGCGCTGCGTCGAGAAGCCACCCCCCACCCGTCGTACGTAACCCCTGTCTGCCCGGTCTTCGGCGTCTGCAATTGCGTTTGCAGCGCAACGGGATTCTTTTGTCCTCTGTATTTCAACGAATCGTTTATGAACCACATTTATCGCCTGGTCTGGAACAAGAAACGCAAGATGCTGGTCGCCGTCTCCGAAGCGACGAGCACGCAAGGAAAGAGCGCCGCCGGGGAAACCACGGCGAACCGCGGAAGGCGCGGTCGCAAGCCTGCGGAAACAGCAGCATTGCCGATCACGCTGGCAGCCGCAGCCATTCTGTCCATTTTTCCTCAAGTCGCATCGGCACAGTCGTCGACGCAGTTCACTCCTGTGATCGCGCAAGGTGAAACGCTATCGATCACTGATAACGAACTGAACGATGCAGCCGGCTCGATCATCCAGGACGACGGCACGTTCGACATATCCGCGACGACCGCGGGGGCGAACATCCAGAGCCTGACCGGTTCCGGCGCAGTCCTGCTCGGCGGGCAGACACTGACGCTGACCAATACCAACGACCTGTTTGCAGGGACGATCAGCGGGTCGGGCGGCATGGCGATCGCCGGCGGTGCACTGACACTGAGCGGCAGCAATGAATACACCGGCGCGACATCCATCGGCGCGGGTACGATGCTCTCACTGACGGGCAGCGGCGGCGTCGCCAACTCCTTCGTCATTGCCAACGAAGGCACGCTCGACATCGCCGGCACAGATGCAGGCGCGAGCATCCAAAGCCTTTCCGGTTCCGGCGCCGTCCTGCTCGGCGGACAAACCCTGACGCTGACCAATGCGGCCGATACCTTTGCAGGCATCATCGACGGCGCGGGCGGCATCAGCATCGTCGGCGGCACCGCAACCCTTGCCGGCAGTCATACCTATACCGGCGCGACCTCCATCGGCCCGAATTCCACGCTTGCCCTGTCCGGCAGTGGCGGCATCGCCCAGTCCTGGCTCATCGCGAATGATGGTGCCTTCGATATCTCCGCCACCGACGCGGGGGCCAGCATTCAAAGCCTCTCCGGCTCCGGCGCGGTGCTGCTTGGCGGACAGACGCTCACGCTGACCAATGCCGCCGATACCTTTGCCGGCGCCATCAGCGGCTCGGGCGGCGTGGCGATCACAGGCGGTACCGCGACATTCAGCGGCGACAATACCTACACCGGCGCAACTGTTATCAGCGCCGGCACGACGCTCGGCCTTGCCGGAAGCGGCGGCATCGCCCAATCTTCGCTGATCGAGAACAGTGGCAGCTTCGACATCTCGGCGACCGGCAACGGCGCACGGATCAAGAGTCTGTCCGGTTCCGGCGCCGTGCTGCTCGGGGAGAAGATGCTCACGCTGAGCGATGCCAGCGATGTCTTTGCCGGCGCGATCAGCGGCTCCGGCGCCGTGGCGATCACCGGCGGCTCCCAAACGCTCAGCGGGAACAATACCTATACCGGGGCGACCTCGATTGCCAGCGGCGCGACACTCAAACTTTCCGGCAGCGGCGGCATCATCGACTCGCTTGGCCTGGCCAACAACGGCGTGCTCAGCATCGCCGCCACGAACAATGGCGCCAAGCTCAAGAACCTGTCCGGCTCGGGCGCGGTGCTGCTCGGCGGGCAGACACTGACGCTGACCGACGCCAGCAGCACTTTCTCCGGCGGCATCAGCGGTTCCGGCGGCCTTGCCATCACCGGCGGGACGGCGACGCTGAGCGGTACGAACAACCTCACCGGTACGACGACGATCGGTACGGGATCGACGCTCAAGCTGTCCGGCAACGGCAGCATCGCCAACGCGGGCAAGGTATCCGCGAATGGCGCGTTCGACATCGCTTCGAAGAGCACGGGCACTTCCATCAAGAGCTTGTCCGGCTCGGGCTCGGTCATCCTCGGCGGTCAAACGCTCACCATCACCAGCGCAAACGACACCTTCAGCGGCACCATCTCCGGCTCGGGCGGCGTGGCGCTGTCCGGCGGCGTGCAGACGCTCGCCGGAACCAACACGCACACCGGCGGCACGACGGTCAACGGTGGAACACTCAAGATCGATTCGGACAGCAACCTCGGCAGCGGCAAGCTGACCCTGAACGGCGGCAAGCTGCAGACCGCGAGCACGCTGTCGACGAGCCGGGATATCGAGATCACCAGTCAGAACGGCACGATCGAAACGGGCGCCAACACCACGCTCTCCCTCGATGGCCAGCTGAGCGGAAGCGGGCGCCTGACGAAGGAGGGCGGCGGCACGCTCGTCCTGGCCGGTGACAATGCGGGCGGACAAGGCGCGCAGAACACCAATGGTTCCGGCTGGACCGGGGGCCTGAACGTCAACGGCGGCCTGGTCAAGGTCACCAATTCCTATGGACTCGGCTGGGGCACGCTGTCGGTCAACGGGGGAACGATCAATGCGACGGTCGATATCCTGACCGGGCAGAACATCAACCTGACCGGCTCGGTGTCGGTGAATGTGGGCGGCGGCACGAGCACCAACACCAACACGAACCCGGGTACGAATCCGGGTACGACCCCCACCACGCCGCCCCCGACCTCCACGGTCGGCGATAACCTGAACGTCTCGGGCAGCGGCACGCTCGTCAAGGAAGGCGGCGGTGTGCTGGTCGTGGAAGGCACGGTGTCCAATACCGGCGGGGTGCAGGTCAACGATGGCGTTCTCACGCTGTCGGGCAACAACAGCTACACGGGCGGCACCTCGATCAACGGCGGCACGCTGAAGATCACGTCGGATGGCAACCTCGGATCGGCCACCAGCAACATCACGCTGAACGGCGGAACCTTGCAGACCGCGGCCTCGATCTCGTCCAGCCGCGATCTGGTGATCACCGGCCAGAACGGCACCATCGAAACGGCAGGGGCAGGCACGGTGCTGAACCTGAGCGGCAGCCTCTCCGGCGGCGGGCGCCTGACGAAGGACGGCGAGGGTATCCTGGTCCTGGGCGGGGACAACAGCGGCGGACAGGGAGCGCAGAACAGCGCCGCCTGGACCGGCGGCATCGTCATCAATGCCGGCGAAGTCGCGGTGACGCACGCCAAGGGCCTCGGCTACGGCGAACTGGTGCTGAACACGGGAACGCTGAATACGAAGGTTGATATCGTCGCCACGCAGAACATCAGCGTCGGCGCCGGCGCGGTCATCAATACCGACAGCAGCACCACGATGACGCTCGCGGGCAATGCAGTCTCCGCCGCAGGTGGAGGCAGCGGATCTTCCTGCTTCACCAAGACCGGCATGGGCACGCTCAACCTGGCGGGCAACGCGCAGTTCGATGCGACCTGCGTGATGGCCGGACGCCTGCTTGCCAACGGCAGCTTCACCAGCCTGGTGACGGTCGAGCAAGGCGGCATCCTCGGCGGCAGCGGCGTCATCAATGGTGCGGTGGCGGTCAAGGGCACGCTCTCGCCGGGCAACTCGCCTGGCATGCTGACGGCGAACTCCACGATCACGATGGCGCCGGGAAGTACTTACAAGCAGGATATCGGCGGCGCGCAGCAGGCATCGGCGGCCACACCGATCGGAGTCCCCGGGTATTACTCCTTCCTGCACGTGACCGGCAACAACCAGTTCGTCATCCAGGACAACGCCACGCTCGCTCCCGCGCTGAAGGATCTCTACACGCCCGGCGAAGCCGGCTACGGGACGGCGCCGTTCGTGCCCTCGGTCGGACAGGCATACCGCTTCATTACCGCCGACGGCGGCATCGTCGGCCGTTTCTCCCACCTGGCGCAACCGGACGGCATGGCGGCAGACACGCGCATGGCCGTGTTCTACAACGCCGGCGGCAGCAACAGTATCGACCTGGTGGTGCTGCCGTCCTCGTACAGTGCTTGGGCTAGCAACAGCAACGGCAATGGCCGCGCCGCCGGCGCAGTGATCGACCGGATCGTGGACATGAACCAGGCCGGCACTGCCACGGCAACGCAAGACCAGTTGCTGCTGATGGCGGCAAGCCGGGATGCCGCATCGCTCGGCAGCCTTGTGAAAGGCTTGAGCGGCGAAGTGCATGCCGCGCTCGGTGCAGCCGCGGCGCAGTCCGGCTGGAGTGCGCAGAACACCGTCAGCAAGCGGCTCGCAGGACCGGATGCAGCGCGCGAGAATGATCGCGGACTGTGGATCGATCTTGGCGGCCATCGCGGCAAGTGGGATGGGGACGGCGCGGCGTCGGGATTCAGCGCGAATCGCACTCAGCTCACCGTGGGCGCGGAGGTGCTGGGCGAGGGAACGTCTCGCATCGGCTTCGGCTTCACGCATGCCAAGTCCGACGTCTCCGCCGACCTGGGTTCCGGCTCGGTTGCGCAGAACAGCGGCTTCGTCTACGGCCAGACCGGCTGGAACGGCTTCATCGTCGAGGGTCTCGCCAGCCATGGCAAGAACACGACAAAGAGCAGCCGGATCGATCCCGCGGCGATGGTTCCGGCACTGGAGTCGCGCACGGATGGCAACAGCAGCGTCCTTGGTGTCGGCCTGCGCATGCCGCGCCACTTCAACGGCGCGAACGTCGAACCCTTCGTGCGCGTGGCGGTCCAGCGCTTGACCCGTGACGCGGGCGTTGAAAGCGCAGGCTCGATTGCCTCGCTCGGGCTGAACCGCCTGTCGGCCACCGGCACACGCGTGCTTGCCGGTTTGTCAGGCAGCTCCGCGCAGACCGATCCGCTGGCTGCGTCCACCTACAAGTTCAGTGCTGGTCTCGGCGCGGACGGCGGCAGCCTCGCAAGCGTGAAACAAAGTACAAGCCTTGCCGGCCTGCCGGCATCGGTGAGTGCGCCGGACGCCGGCCGCGTCTTCCTGCAGGCAGGTGTGACGGGAACCGCCCAACTCACCCGGCAGTCCTATGTCTACATCGGACTGAGCGGCGAAGTGCGCAGCGGTTACCGGGACTTCGGCGGGAATATCGGCTTGCGCGCGTCGTTCTAGTTCTTGCGGTGACATTGAAGCAGGCCGGCTCCAGCCGGCCTGCTTCTTTTTGTAATTGATCTTCATGCTGAACAGACTTCCCCACTTCTGGATAAACCGGCAATGCGACACGCACCGGCGCATCCTGGCCGAACGCTATCTCGCGCAACATGGCATCGCCCACGCGCGCGTGGATGCAGTGACGCCCGAGACCCTCCCCACGATCAGCGTGCGCCAGCCCTTCACCAACTCGCTGCCCGAGCTGGCCATCTTCAGCTCCCACCTGGCCGCGGTCGGCGCCATGTTCCATGCCGACTGCGAGCTTGGCGTGATCATGGAAGACGACGTGCGCTCGCTCCACGTGTTCGACAGCGCGGCGCTCATCGCATCGGCGCCTGCCGACTGGGAAATCCTCCAGCTCCATGTCAGCAACCTGCCCGTCGTGCTGGAGCTTGGCGAAATGTATTTCCGCCATGGCATGTTGTGGCATGAATGGGAACCGAGCTGCTTTTCCGCGGGCGCTTACCTCATCAACCGCCGCGGTGCAGCCCGACTCCTGTCCCGCTATCGTCCCGGCGGCGCGGATATCGACCTGACCGGCGTGCATGCCTACGGCAAGCTGGTGGCCGACCATCTGCTGTACCGGCGCAGCGTCTGCTATACCGCGACGATTCCCTATTTCTTCAATGACATCTCGTTGCAGTCGACCCATGCGCCGCACCGCGATGAAGCGCATCACCGGCCAGGCGCGACGGGCGTGGAGAGTGTCATGCGGCGGATCGAGCAGAGTGCGCGGGGAGGCTATCCGTTCGCCCTGCGATCCCTTGCCGGCAGCGGACAGGAACCCGAGCGGGCGCAAGCATGAGAAACCTGCTTACCGTCGTGATCGTCACGACCTGCCGCGAGAGCCTGCTGCGCGCGGTGCGGTCGGTGTACCGGCAGCGGATATCAGGATGCCTGCAGATCCTGATCGGCGTGGATGTCGATCCGCACCAGCGGCTCGATGCGTTGGTCGCCACCCTGGTTGCCGAATGTCCGGCGCACATCACGATCTCGCTGATCAACCTCGGCTACTCCACCTCGCGACGGCACGGCGGCCCGCATGCCTCCTTCTACGGCGGGTCCTTGCGCTCGGCGCTCACGCTGCTCGCCGACAGCGAGATCGTGGTCTACCTCGACGACGACGACTGGTTCGGCGAAGACCACTGCAGCAGCATTCTGCGCGCCATCGACGGGAAGAAATGGGCCTACGCCTATTCGATCTATGCCGATGGCGATACCGGTAAAGGCCTGTGCGTCGACGAGATCGAAAGCGTCGGCGCAGACCGCGGCATCTATGCGCAGGAATTCGGCGGCTTCGTCCGGCCCAGCGGACTGGCGATCAACAAGATGGCCCTGCTGCACCTTGTCCATCTCTGGTCATGCTCGCCGTTCACGACCGGCGATGGCGAAGACCGCTTGCTGTTCGAGCATTTGCGCAAGGAAGCGCACGGCTGTACGGGGGCGGCGACCGTCTATTGCGCAATCGATCCCCGGGATGTGCTGCACGAAGTTCGCGCCGCCTTCATGCGCTGCAAGGGCGTGGAGTTCAGAAGCGGCGCGAAATCCGAATCTTCGCGCTAGCGCGGCAGGCACGCAGCGTATTCGGCATGCGGGCCTGACCTTGCCGCGGCCGCAAGCGCATCCTCGTACTGGTTGTCTGCGGCGACGTGGCTGGCCGCATTCCAGATCGCCGCGAAATGCGTGTTCGTCCAGGTATTCGCACCGGTCTGCACGTAGGTGTACAGCCATGGCGCATCGACCAGCAGGACGCGCTGCGTCGCGATGATGGTTTGGGCGACAGCCGTGTCCTCGCCGCGCGCCTGCGCGGGATAGGCCGGCACTTTCTCCTTGCGTGCCAGCATCGACCCTTCCCATTCGCGCGCGCCGGATATGCCTATCCTGCGCTCGGCGGGCGACCACAGCATCCAGCGGCTCAGGAACAAGGCGTCGGCCTGCATCGACCAGACGAGCGCCATGCCGAGTTCAAGCCGTCGCGGATGATAGAGGTCGTCGTCATCCCACTGGCACACCCATTCGCCTTGCGCCGCGCGCAGTGACAGATTGCGCAATTCTCCCAGGCTCGCATTGGGCGTCTCGGAATAGACGAAGCGGATACGCGGTTCGCCGAGCGTCCGGCAATGCTGCTCGATCTCGGTGTCCGGGGTATCGCACACCAGCACGAGTTCCCGGTTCGCATACGTCTGCCGGCGGAAGCATTCCACCGCATAGCGTGACGGGAAGAGGCGGCCGCGCGTCACCATCAGGCATGACACCAGCGGCTGCGGGGCGGGCAGGGCCGCCAGTTCGATCGTACCTTGCTGGATGAGCGCGCCGCGCTGCCCGAGCTTGTAGTCGATGCGCCGGTTATCCTGCTGCAGGTAGTCCGCGAGCGGTGCGCGTTGCGCCGGGGGCATGAAGCGGCTGGCAATCATCGCGTAGGTGGATTGTCCGGCCCGCACATAAGCCTCGGTCAGGAGTCCGGCGTGAAACTGCGTGAAGTCGGTGCGCGACGCGCTCCACCAGAGATGGCTGCACAAGTGCAGGCTGAATATATCGCGCAAGTCCTTGTCGCATCGCTCGAAAAGGATCTGCATGCCATCCGGCGTCCAGGGATGCCGGTAGAAGTAGCGGCGCGGCACGACATGCACCAGTTCCGGGTGCGCTTCCCACAGGCGGGACGCGAGCTGGCAGGAATGACTCGTCCACTTGCCGTCGAAGGCCTTGTACGCCGCATCCAGCCATTTTCCGATGAAGGGGGCGCCGGGCACGGCGGCGATGAGCGCATTGCACAGCGAGGGGCGGAGCAGCCCGCGTTCGTCCGGCAGGGAGCCTTCCTCGCCCAGCACGCACTCGTAGCTGTAAAGATGGTCGGGCATCGGGGCGACGAACAGCGTATCCATGTCGGCGTACACGCCGCCATGCTCGAGCAGCACCTTGAGGCGGATGAAATCCGCTTCGTGGGCATAGCTCCAGCCTTCCCTGGCGATCAGCTTGCCCTCGTCCGAACGCTCGTAGGCCGTGTGCGGCAAAGCTTCGCGCCTGACCTTGCGTAGGGTCAGGTGCGGTTTGATCGCTTCCCACCAGGGGCCGTAGGGCTCGTTGTCGTAGTGGAAGTAGATCGCGTCGGGCCGGTTGACCTGGCGGCAGGATTCCAGGCACAGGTAGTGCGCGAGATGGAAGGGCTCGGTCTGCGCTTTCAGGCCGAAGATGAAGTGGTAGATGCGCGGGATCATGGTTCTGGATGGCCGGTGCATTCAGCGCGGCGTGATGAGGTCGTGGAAGCGCCGCATGATGACGGCCTCGGAATGGGTATTGCACAGCCGCTCGCCGAGCAGCAGGGCATGCCGGTCTGCCTGATGGCGCCGTTCGAACAGCGCGCGCATCTTGCGGCGCGCGTCATCGCTATTCGCCACCGCCCAGCGATGATCCGGGCCGTAGGTGGTGCCGGGCCAGTCGACCGGCTCCAGCGTGTAGTCGATCAGGCCGGGATGGTCTTGGCCGAGGAAATCGAGCTGGCCGCTCCATCCCGTCATCAGCACCGGTTTGCCGAGGACGGCGGCATCGAATGCGCCCAGTCCCCATCCTTCGGCACGGGCCAGGGAGATGTAGGCATCGCCTGTCTGGTGCAGGCAGTCCAGCCAGGAGCCGCTCACGCCGTCCCCGGCCATCAGCGCGACGCTGGCGCGCGGCCGTCCGTGCCTGCCTGCCGCCGCCTGGATGCACTCTTGCACCAGTTGCAGGGAGGTTTTGCCCTGCTCGTGCGGCAGGGCAAAGTGCACCGGCTTGTTCGATGTCTTGAGCACCAGCGCGACCGGCTCGTCCTGCGCGAACTCGTCGAGAAAGGCATCGATCAGGCGGGGGAAATCCTTCCGCAGCATCCATGCGCCGATGCTGTAGAACACATACTGGTCTTCGCGAATGCCGAGCTGCCGGCGCAGGTCGCTGCGCTGTTCGGGTGTTACATCCTCGTGCGCGTGGCGGCGGATGTGGGGCACGACGTGGACGGGAACGGTGACGCCGCCGGCGCGGAACACCCGTGCATTGAATTGCGAGGGCACGAGCACGCCGTCGAAGCGGTTGAGGATGCCGGGCCAGTGCGCGGGGATGGTGTCGGACTCCCAGGCGCAATAGGCGAAGTTGGTTTTTCCTTCCTCGAAACAGCCTGGCAGGTACTCGGGGACGATATGCGAGACGACGACGTCGTATTCCTTGGGCGCGACAGTCAGTTGCAGGATGGCCTGGAGGTCGCGCAGGCTCGGGTCGCCCTGGCTCGCGCGCACCACTTCCAGCAGATGCGGGTCCATGCCGGGACGCCAGAATTGCAGGCCGTTCGCTCCCCAGAACACTGGCTGCCAGCAGACGTCGAGGCCGAGGTTGAGCAGTCCGCGCAGGTAAGCCATGCCTGAAAGGCCGTACCCGGTGGTGTCGCCGTATGAAATGTATTTGATGGACATATGCGTCTGGAAATCAGGTGGTTGCGGCGGGATGCTCTTCCCTCCGCAGAAAGCGAAGCTGCCGGATGCGAGCGCGCGCGTTGCCGCTTGCCAGGATGCCGATCCCGATATCGTTGCGGCTTGCCGGCAGGTCGAACTGCGCGGCGATCGTCGCCGGCCCGTCTTGTGCGAGCTGCACCGTTGTCCGCGCGAGTTCGACTCCGTCCTTGATCCGGACGGCGACCAGGCCCAGTACCGAACCAGCGGAAGCGGAGACATCCATCAGGACGCCATAGCCGCCGGCGGCGAAGGGAAACAGGTTGGCCAGCGCGAGGGGGCGGAGCGCCGCATCCGGCGGATCGGCGGGATCGCAAACCAGTTCGGCATCGATCAGCGCACAGCTTGTCTGCCCCATGCGCTGCAGATAGTCCGCCGTGACGGTGACCGGAAAATCGTTTGCATAGATCACGCCGGCGTAATGGAAATCGTTGTAATTGTTGACGCCTTCCTCCAGGCCCAGCTCGTCCAGGCCGGCCTTCGTCTTGGCACGATAGGCAACCAGCCGGCCATCGCTCGCATCGACGAATACCAGCGATTCCATCGTGTCGCGCGCAGCGACATTGGTCACTTCGCCAAGATGGATCTGGTCCGGGGTGCAGTGCATTGCGATTGCCTTGCCCAGCAGGACCGGGCCGGTCGGACACAAGGGCGAAGTGCCGCGATAACGCGAATGGCAATTCGCCACGATCATGCGGATGGCCGCCTGGATGGCGGGGAAGCGGGCCGGCGCCGCGAGGATGGTATTGCTGACAATCCAGGGCGCAATCACGGCGCGGTCGCGGAAGACGGAGAGTTTCCCCGGCAAGACATCCCAGGCGCGGTGGAAGTGGACCGACAGGTCGGCATAGACGCCGCCGTATTCATGCAGCAGGCACAGGCGCGCGAGGTCGGCCTTGTAGGCATAGGGCAGCAGCTGGTCGAAAGCCCACAGGGCTTCCTTGTCCATGCGCCCCAGGAAATCCCGGATCGCATTCTTGCCGTACAGGCGATGCGGCATGCCGGGATGATGTGCCTTGAAGGATTCGATATTGCGCTGGATCGGCGGCGGAAGTGCGGCCAATGACAGGTCGTCCTCGCGGTCGGAAATGAGTATGTTGAAAAGATGCATGCAGTGCGGAGCCGGCGCCGGGTGAGCAGCGTTGTTGAAGCGATTGCTGTAGCCGGTGCTTGGGCAGTTCCGGACGCCAATAGTTTCCGAACGGCTCTGCGGAGAAGGGAAGGAGAACAGGGAGGGCGATGGTGCCCATGGGCAGGATTGAACTGCCGACCTCTCCCTTACCAAGGGAGTGCTCTGCCACTGAGCTACATGGGCACGATCCGGAACCGTTGCAAAACGATTACCTGAAAGGCGGGGCAACAAAAAGCCCGGTCGAAAGACCGGGCTAGATGTTTGAAACTGTTGGTAGGCCGTGTAGGGATCGAACCTACGACCAACGGATTAAGAGTCCGCTGCTCTACCAGCTGAGCTAACGACCCAACGAAGACTGAAATTATAGCGGGGCTTGCATCATGCCGTCAAGGATGTGTCGAATGCTCAAGTGAGTGCCGAGGTCACCTTCAGCACTTCGTCCACGGTGGTCGTGCCCTCGACGATCTTCAGCGCCCCCGCCACGCGCAGCGGTTTCATGCCGTCCCGGATGCTTTGCTCCTTCAGTGCGTGGATGTCGGTTTCATCCTGGATGAGGCGCGAGAAGGTCGAGGTAACCGTAAGCAATTCATAGAGGCCGGTTCGGCCGCGATAGCCGGTCTGGCGGCACTCGGGGCATCCGACCGGGCGGTACACGGTCGTCGGCTTGGGGATCTTCCATCCCTCCACCAGGCCGTCCCAGACCTCGTCGGAGATTTCGCCTTCGGGCTTCTTGCAGTCGGGACAGAGCGTGCGCACCAGGCGCTGGGCCATGATGCCGATCAGCGTGGCTTCGAGCAGGTAATAGGGAACGCCCAGCTCCAGCAGGCGCATCACCGCCGAAGGCGCGTCGTTGGTGTGCAGGGTGGAAAGCACGAGGTGGCCGGTGAGTGCGGCCTGGATCGCCATCTCGGCGGTTTCCAGGTCGCGGATCTCGCCGACCATGATGATGTCCGGGTCCTGACGCATCAGCGCGCGCACGCCATCGGCGAAGGACAGGTCGATGCCGTGCTGCACCTGCATCTGGTTGAACGAACCTTCCACCATTTCGATCGGGTCTTCCACCGTGCAGACGTTGACCTCCGGCGTGGCGAGCGCCTTGAGCGTCGTGTAGAGCGTGGTCGTCTTGCCGGAGCCGGTGGGGCCGGTGACGAGGATGATGCCGTGCGGGTGGGCCGTGAGGCTGTCCCAGCGCCTGGCGTCGTCGGGCGGGAAGCCAAGCTCGGGCAGGGTCTTGACCACCACCTCGGGGTCGAAGATACGCATGACCAGTTTTTCGCCGAAAGCGGTGGGCAGCGTCGACAGGCGCAGTTCGATTTCCTGGCCGCCGGCGGTGCGCGTCTTGATGCGGCCGTCCTGCGGGCGGCGCTTCTCGACCACGTCCATGCGCCCGAGCAGCTTGATGCGCGCCGTCATCGCGATCATGACCGCCGCCGGCACCTGGTAGACCTGGTGCAGGATGCCGTCGATGCGGAAGCGGATCGCCCCGAGGTCGCGCTTGGGTTCGAGGTGGATGTCCGAAGCGCGCTGCTCGAAGGCGTACTGCCACAGCCAGTCGACGATGTTGACGATGTGCTGGTCGTTGGCGTCGAGCGACTTGTTAGCCTTGCCCAGTTCCACCAGCTGCTCGAAGTTGTTGCGCAACGCGGTGTCGTGCTGGCCATGCTTGCTGGCGCCCTTGATGGATTTGGCCAGCGTGAAGAACTGCGCGGTGTACTGCGCGATGTCGAGCGGGTTGGACACCACGATCTTCACGTTGCGGCGCGTGATCTTGGCGATCTCGGCTTCCCATTCCATCGAGAACGGTTCGGCGGTCGCGACCACGACTTCGGTCGGCGTCAGTTCCACCGGCAGGATATTGAAGCGCGCCGCGTAGGTGGCGGACATGACGTCGGCCACGCGGGTGAAGTCGATCTTGAGCGGGTCGATGCGGAAGAAGGGCACCCTGGCCTTGCCGGCCAGCCATTCGGTGAGCACATCCAGCGTCAGCAGCTTGTGCGGCGGCGCGGTCGAGGTCAGCTTGATCTGCGCGATGGCAGTCAGCGGATGCATGCTTGCCGTCGCATTGCGCAGCAGTCCCTGCGCCTCGTTGTAGCGCGTCTTGACTTCCGCCTTGTCGATCATGCCGTCCGCGAGCAGCCAGCTGAAGAGCTGGTGGAGGTCGAGCGCCTTGTGGGCTGGTTTCTGTGCTGCGGTTTGTTCGACTCGGGCGTTCAAGATGTCGTGCTCCTCAGGGGGTGGCTGTCCGCCAGGCCTTGATGCCGTTGACCCAGGCCTTGGCGGGTAGCTTGGTGGCGGTGGCGATCTCGGCCGCGCGGGCGTACAGCGCTTCGTAGTCGAGCTCGGGGCGGGTGTTGAAGCCCACTGCGACGACGTTGCCTTCCTCGCAGGGCGGCAGGCAGATCACTTCGGCGAAGGCGTACTTGAGCGCCTTGAAGTTTTTCGCGTAGCTGGGATGTTCGCCGAACAGGTTGACGGTCATGATGCCGTCCGGCTTCAGGCAGGCGGCGCAGGCTTCGTAGAATTCCGGCGTGTCCAGCACCGGGCCTTGCACCAGCGCGTCGTACAGGTCGGCCTGCAGCGCATCGAACTTGCCGTGGTTGTTGGCGTCAGTGACGAAATCCATGGCGTCCATCTCGAGCACGGACAGCCGGTCGTCGTCCGGCGGCAGGCGGAACATGGAATGGCAGACATCGATCACCGACGGGTTCAGTTCGACTGCGGTGACATTCGCCTTCGGAAACTGGCGGTAGCAGAATTTGGTCAGCGCGGCCGTGCCCAGTCCGAGCTGGACGAGGTGCTCCGGTTCCTTGTTGAACAGCATCCACGCCATCATGTGCTGCGTGTACTCAAGTTCGATTGCGAAGGGCTTGCGCACGCGCATCGCGCCCTGGATCCATTCATTGCCGAAATGGAGGAAGACGACGCCGCTCTCCTCCGACAAGGTAATGGGCGCGAATTTCGGCTTTTTGCGCGGTTTCTTGCCCGGGCCTGCCTTGGTATTGGCCTGGGCTTCCATGGAATTGCGTTTGATCAGCATGCTGCCATTCTACAGAATGATGCTCCGCCATTGCGCCAGTTTTTCCTCGAAGGATAGTTGCGCGTTGGCCGGCGACGAGGAGGGCAGGACGAGGGTGCGGAAGCCGCCGGCGGCGAACAGCGGCGCGTAGCGGCCGGATGTCTTGCCGTTGAAGCAAACCTTGTCCAGTTGTGGACATTGGTGTTTCAGCATCGCGAATTCGTTCGACTGCGCCCGGCGGATCGCGGCGTCCAGGCTTCCTTCCCGTTCGCAGGCGGCGATCACGTCCCACAGGCCGACGCGGTGGGTGAGCAGGCGCTGCAGGCGCCGTTCGTAGGGCAGGGCGGCGAGTTCGTCGTGCAGTACGGCCGACAGCAGCCGCCAGAACTGGTTGCGCGGATGGGCGTAGTACTGTTGCGCTGCCAGCGAGGCCGCGCCGGGAAAGCTGCCGAGGATGAGGATGCGGGTATCGCGGTCGACGACCGGGGCCAAGCCGGTCAGCAGGGACAGTGTGGGAGCAGGCATCGCTTCATTGTAGACGCTGCCCGCTGCGAAATTGCTAATATGGTTGCCGTTGCATTTCCACGGCCTCGGGGGAGATTGTCAGATGGGTAAAAAAGTCATGCTGGTCACGGGCGGCAGCCGCGGCATCGGTGCGGCGACCGCACGCCTGGCGGCGGCGCGGGGGTACGCGGTCGCCATCAACTATCTCCGTAACCGCGCCGCGGCGGACGAGCTGGTGGAGGAGATCCGCGCACAAGGCGGCGAAGCACTGGCGGTACAGGCGGATGTGGCGGTCGAGGCGGATATCGTTCGCATGTTCGCGGAAGTGGATCGGGCGCTGGGGCCGCTGCAGGCGCTGGTCAACAATGCCGGGATACTTGAGCGGCAGGCGCGGGTGGACGAACTCGATGCCGCCCGGCTGGCGCGCATCCTCGCGACCAATGTGACCGGCAGCTTCATCTGCGCACGGGAAGCGGTGCGGCGCATGTCTACCCGGCGCGGCGGTTCCGGCGGCGCCATCGTCAACCTGTCGTCGATTGCCGCGCGGCTGGGCGCGCCGGGGGAATACGTCGACTATGCCGCGTCCAAGGGCGCCGTCGACACGCTGACCGTCGGCCTGGCGAAGGAGGTGGCCGAAGAAGGTATCCGCGTCAATGGTGTGCGTCCGGGCGTCATCTATACCGAAATCCATGCCAGCGGCGGCGAGCCGGGGCGGGTCGAGCGCGTGAAGGATGCGGTGCCGATGAAGCGCGGCGGGCAGGCGGAGGAAGTGGCGCAGGCGGTCCTCTGGCTGCTGTCCGATGAAGCATCGTATGTGACGGGGACCATCGTCGACGTCACGGGCGGGCGCTGATGGCAGGCTCGGCCCACCTGTTCCTGTGGCACGGCCGCGCCTTCATCGTCGGGCCGGGCATCGATTCCACGCCGCATGCCCATTACGCGGCCCAGATTACGCTCGGCCTCGACCGGCCGTTCCGCGTGCGGCTCGGCGCCGGCGCGCCGTGGTTGGAAACGCAGGCCGCGGTCTTTGCTCCTAACCAGCACCATCAGCTCGATTGCGGCGGCAGCATGCTTGCGCATCTCTTCGTCGAACTGCCGCAGCGCCAGCAAACGGTGGCCACCGAAGTACATGCGGCTTTCCCGGCCCTTGCCGACTTCGCTCCCGTGCGGGCGGCGATCGACGCCGCGCGACATGGCGGGCTGGATCTGGACACCGCGGAGAATGCAGTGCAGCAATGGCTTTGCTGCGCGCTGCCGGCGGCCTTGTCGCCGTACGGCTACGATCCGCGCATCAACAAGGCACTGGAATGGATCGCCACAAATCCCGGCGTCGCCCCGACCGGCGCCTTGCTCGCCGCTACCGTGCATCTATCGGAAAGCCGTTTCACGCATCTGTTCCGTCAGCAGACCGGGCTGTCGCTGTCGCGCTACCTGCTGTGGCTGCGGCTGTTCGAGGGCGTGGCGGCGGTTGCACGCGGTGACAACATGACCAGCGCCGCCCACCGCGCCGGCTTCGCCGACCTGGCCCACATGAGCCGCACCTTCCGCAGCACCTTCGGGGTCGTGCCGTCCGAGCTGCACAAGATGACGATTGCGTTCAAGCAGAAAGCCTGACGAGCGCCTAAGATGCATCCATAGAGCGGACATTTGCAGCCGCCGATTCCTATAGGAGACCATCATGGAAGGTGTTGCACAGCGACAAATCCACACATTGCTCGCGAAATATTCCGAGAGCCACCTGAACCACACCAACGAAATCATCCATTTCGTCTGCATCCCGCTGATCGTCTTTTCCTTCCTCGGCATGCTATGGGCGGCGCATCCGCTGGCAGCCCTGGTGGTGACGGTCGTGAGCCTCGTCTATTACGTCAGGCTGTCCGTGCCGTTCGCCTTCGGCATGCTGCTGATGTCGGGTGTGATGCTATGGATACTGTCCATCCTGCCGCAGGCATGGATGCTGGAAATCTCGCTCGGCATCTTCGTCGTCGCCTGGATCGGCCAGTTCATCGGCCACAAGATCGAGGGCAAGAAGCCGTCCTTCTTCGAAGACCTGCGCTTCCTGCTGATCGGCCCCTTGTTCGTCCTCAGCTTCCTCTACCGCCGCTTCCATATCGCCTACTGAACGGCGCATGAAGATCGTCGTGTTCGGCGCCGGTTCGATCGGCGTCTACGTCGGTTGCTCGCTGCTTGCCGCGGGCGCCGACGTGCTGCTGCTCGGGCGTGCCCGCATGGGCGAGCGCATCGCCCGGCATGGCGTCGTGCTGACCGACCTGCATGGCAGGCGCATGGCATTTGACGGCCCGCGCATCCCCTATACCGAAGACCCCGGCCGGCTGGCCGAGGCCGACCTGATCCTCGTGACCGTCAAGAGCGCGGATACGGGCACGGCGGCCGATGCGATCCATGCCTATGCGAAACCTTCTAGGCTGGTACTGAGCCTGCAGAACGGCGTCGGCAACGTCGCGACCCTGCGCGCGCGTCTGAAGGACATGCGGGTGACGGGCGGCATGGTGCCGTTCAACGTGGTGCAGATGGAGGAGGGCCGCTTCCATCGCGGGACGGAAGGCGAGTTGATGGTGGAGGCGGTACCGGAGATCGGGCGCTGGCAATCCCTCTTTGAAACCGCGCGCCTGCCGCTCGTCATGCGTGAGGATTTCGCCTGCGTGCAGTGGGGCAAGCTCCTGCTGAACCTGAACAATCCGGTCAATGCGCTGTCCGGACTGCCCCTGAAGGCGGAGCTGTCGCAGCGCGCCTACCGTCGCTGCCTTGCGCTGCTGATGGAGGAAGCGCTCGCGGCACTGAAGGCAGCGGGCATCGAGCCGGCGAAGGTGGCGCGCGTCTCGCCCGCGATGCTGCCGCGCATCCTCAGGCTGCCGGATTGGCTGTTCAAGCGACTGGCCGGCGCCATGCTGCGCATCGATCCAGAAGCGCGTTCTTCCATGTGGGAAGACCTGCAGGCGGGACGGCGCACGGAAATCGATTACCTGAACGGCGCTGTCGTCGCGCTGGCACGCGCCTCGGGACGGACGGCGCCCGCCAACGAACGCATCGTCGAACTCATCCGTCGCGCCGAAGCCGGCGCCCGCAAGGACCTCGACGGCGGGGTGATGTACCACTTACTCAGTACGTCGGCCGCCGGGAATGTGGTTACGGGCGCTAAGGCCTGACCGAGTTCCACGCCGCTTCCGCGAAGATCTCCCGGTAACCCTTGATATCGGTCTTTGCCCGGCCGGACAGCCAAAGGCGCGCGTAATCGTGCGCCGGCCCGGTGATCAGCGAGGCATACAGTTCCGGCGGGATCTTCTTCAGCGCGCCGCGCTCGACATGCGGCTGGAACCACGCCAGCACCTCCGTGTAGTGCTTGCGGGTGCGTTCCTTCAATTCGTCCGCCTTGCCGCCCTTGGCAAGCACGCTGCGGTTGTACAGCACGAAGCGCGCCTTTTCCGGATTCGCCGACACCCAGTCGATATAGGCGTAAGTAATCGCTTTCACGCCTTCCTCGGCCGTGCGGGCCTTGGCCAGCAGTGACTGCTGGTATTCATGGTGCTCGGCCAGCGCCTCGATATACAGCGAGGCGGCGATCGCTTCCTTGCTGCCGAAGTGGTGGTACATGCTCCCGACGCTCGCCTGCGAGCGCTCCCGGATCATGTCGACGGTCGTGGCTTCGATTCCGCTTTCCGTAAAGCACGCGAGGGCGGCGTCGAGAATTTCCTGCTTTCTGTTTTTCCTGATCGTGGTCATGGCATCCCAGTCGTTTGACTAGAATTTTATTCTAGAATAGTATTCTAGTGAAGCTGGCATTCGGTCAGCCCACTTGCCTGCCGCACCATACCAAGGGTGCAGGCGGCGGTAAACAACAATCGAAGACAGCACAAAGGAGAAGGCAATGAACCAGTACCTCGGGATGTACAAGCAGATGGGCAATGAGGCATTCAGCAAGGCGGTGACCCAGTTCGCGCCGTATTTTTCGACGATCGAACCGACGTTCACCGAGCTGCGCCAGGGCTATGCCGAGGTGAAGTTCGCCAATCGCCGCGAGGTGCACAACCACCTCGGCACCGTGCACGCGATCGCACTGTGCAACGCCGCCGAGCTGGCCGCCGGTACCATGACCACCGTCTCCATTCCGGAAGGCCGTCAGTGGATCCCGGTCGGCATGACCGTGCAATACCTTGCCAAGGCCAGGACCGACATGCGCGTGGTGGCCGATGGCGCGTCGGTCAACTGGGAGCAGACCGGCGATGTCCAGGTACCCGTCGACGCCTTCGATACCGAGGGCAAGAAGGTCTTCACCGCCACCATCACGATGAACCTCAAGTAAGACGTCCTCAAGCAGCAATGCAAAGGAGTGGATGATGGAATCGATCACTATCCGTGCCGACGATGGTTTCGAACTGGCCGCGAGGCGCTTTTCGCCGCCCGGCAAGCCGCGCGGCGTTGTCGTGCTGTCGAGCGCGATGGGCGTGAAGCAGGACTTCTATTTTTCCTTCGCGGAATTTCTCGCCCAGGCCGGCTACGCGGCGCTGACCTTCGACTACCGCGGGGCAGGTGCATCCGTGCCCGAGCGCTACAAGCGCTCCCTGCGCGGCTTCAAGGCCGACCTGTTCACCTGGGCCGAGCGCGATTACAACTCGGCGCTGCGGGCTGCCAAGGACTGGCATCCGGATGTGCCGCTGCTGGTGATCGGCCATTCGCTCGGCGGCCAGCTGCCCGGCCTGCTGCCGGACCGGGACCTGATCGATGGCATCATCACCGTCGCCTCCGGTAGCGGCTACTGGCGCAGGAATGCGCCGCAGCTGCGCCGCGTCGTCTGGTTCATGTGGTATTTCGCGGTGCCGCTGTACACGCGCCTGTTCGGCTACTTTCCCGGCAAGAAGGTGAAGATGGTCGGCGACCTGCCCAAGGGCGTGATCTACCAGTGGGCGCAATGGTGCAAGAGCCCGCACTACGTGGTGGATCGCAAGGGCAAGCCGATCTTCGACGGCTACGAGAAGATTCGCGCGCCCATCCTGGCCATGAGCTTCACCGACGACGAAATGATGAGCCGCTGGAGCATCGACAGCATGCACGACAAGTACCGCAACGCGCCCGTCGAGCGCCGCTACATCGCCCCGCAGGATGTGCAGGCGAAGCGCGTCGGTCACTTCGGCTTCTTCCGTCCCGAGTTCCGGCAGACGCTGTGGCAGCAGGCGCTGGAGTGGATGGAGCAGCATGTGCAGCGCCGGGGCATGGCGTAAGCGGAGCCGGCGATGAAGTATTACTCCGTTGCGGAAGTCGATGTCACCGAGCGGTCCTGGGTCGGGGAGTATGTGAAGAACGTCACGCCGCTGGTGGAACGCTTCGGCGGCCGCTACCTGGCGCGCACGCCGCATGCCGAGAAATTCGAAGGCAGCAGGAAGCTGCCGCAGCTCTTTCTCATCATCGAATGGCCGTCGAAGGAAGCGGCGCGGGAGTTCTACGAGAGCGAGGAGTATCGACCGTATCGCGAGGCGCGCATGGCGGGGTCCGTTGGGGATTTCGCGCTGGTGGCGGGGGAGGATGTGAATCGGGTGGCGCGGATGGATTGAGGGTGGGTGGTGAGTTTCGCTGGGCTCTACCCACCCTACGGTTCTTTATGTGCTGGTGGGTTTCGCTGCGCTCTACCCACCCTACCGTCCTTTATGTGCTGCGGTGCGTTTCGCTGGGCTCTACCGAACCTACCGTCCTTAATAAAGAATCGTAGGGTGGGTAGAGCGCAGCGAAACCCACCATGCGCACCGCCCACCCTAACCCTTACTTCACCGCCAGCAGCATCTCGTTCACCCGCTTCACGAAGCCCGCCGGATCCGCAATCGTGCCGCCTTCCGCCAGCGCGGCCTGGTCGAACAGGATGTGCGACCAGTCGCCGAACTTCGCTTCTTCATATTTCAGGCGCTGCACCAGCGCATGGTTCGGGTTGATCTCGAGAATGGGTTTGCTCTCGGGCGCGTTCTGGCCCGCCGCCTTCAGCATGCGGATCAGGTTGCCCGACAGTTCGTGCTCGTCGGCGACGAGGCAGGCCGGCGAATCGGTCAGGCGGAAGGTGACGCGCACGTCCTTGGCCTTGTCGGCCAGCGCGGTCTTCATCTTCTCGACCAGGTCCTTGTATTCGCTCTCGGTCTTCTCGTGCTCCTTCTTCTCGGCTTCGTCTTCCAGTTTGCCGAGGTCGAGGTCGCCCTTGGCCACCGAGACCAGCTCCTTGCCTTCGACTTCATGCAGGAAGGACAGCATCCACTCGTCCACTCGGTCGGTCAGCAGCAGGACTTCGACGCCTTTCTTGCGGAAGATTTCCAGGTGCGGGCTGTTCTTTGCGGCGGCATAGTTGTCGGCCGTGACGTAATAGATCTTGTCCTGGCCTTCCTTCATGCGCCCGATGTAGTCGTCGAAGGAGACGTTCTGCGCGTCGCTGTCATTGTGCGTGGAGGCGAAGCGCAGCAGCTTGGCGATGCGCTCCTTGTTGGCGTGGTCCTCGCCGACGCCTTCCTTGAGCACCTGGCCGAATTCCTTCCAGAAGGTCGCGTACTTGTCCTTCTGTTCCTGGTCGTCGCTGTTGGCCATCTCTTCCAGCAGTCCCAGCACGCGCTTGGTCGAGCCTTCGCGGATCACCTTCACGTCGCGCGATTCCTGCAGGATTTCGCGCGATACGTTCAGCGGCAGGTCGGAAGAATCGATCACGCCTTTCACGAAGCGCAGGTAGATCGGCATCAACTGCTCGGCATCGTCCATGATGAACACGCGCTTCACGTAAAGCTTGATGCCGCCGCGCTTGTTGCGGTCCCACAGGTCGAAGGGCGCGCGCTTGGGGATGTAGAGCAGCTGGACATACTCGCTGCGGCCCTCGACGCGGTTGTGCGTGTGCGCCAGCGGTTCCTCGAAATCGTGCGACACATGCTTGTAGAACTCGGTGTACTGCTCCGGCGTGATGTCGCTCTTGCTGCGCGTCCATAGCGCGCTCGCCTGGTTGACGGTCTCGAACTCGTCCTTGACGACGGTGTCCTTCTTTTCCTCATCCCACTCTTCCTTCTGCATCAGGATGGGCAGGGAGATGTGGTCGGAATACTTGCGGATGATGGACTTCAGCTTCCACACCGACAGCAGTTCGTCCTCGCCTTCGCGCAGGTGCAGCGTGATGTCGGTGCCGCGCGCGGGCTTGTCGATTGCCTCGACGGTGAAGTCGCCTTCACCCGCCGATTCCCAGCGCACGCCCTCGGAGGCTCCAAGGCCGGCGCGGCGGGTCTCGACCGTGATGCGGTCGGCGACGATGAAACCGGAGTAGAAGCCGACGCCGAACTGGCCGATCAGCGCGGCATCCTTTTGCTGGTCGCCCGAAAGGCGGGAAAAGAATTCCTTGGTGCCCGACTTGGCGATGGTGCCGAGGTGCTCGATGGCTTCCTCGCGGCTCATGCCGATGCCGTTGTCGGAGATGGTGACGGTGCGGGCATCCTTGTCGAACGTGACCTTGATCTTCAGGTCGGGGTCGTTCTCGAACAGCGCGGCATTGTTGATTGCCTCGAAGCGCAGCTTGTCGGCGGCGTCGGACGCGTTGGAGATCAGTTCACGGAGGAAGATTTCCTTGTTGGAGTACAAGGAGTGAATCATCAATTGCAGAAGCTGTTTGACTTCCGCCTGAAAACCCAGGGTTTGCTTTTCGGCTACGACCATTTTTACCTCTAGAGTCTAATGAAGGGTTGCGATGGCAGGTCAGCCGGACGGTGATGTCCGGATGACAACTCCAGAGATATGGGGTCGTCCGGGAGGATTTCAAGCCCGCGGCGGTTTCAACGCGAACCGTTGCCGATTTCCTTTTCCAGGAAGCGCAGCAGGCCGGTCTCTCCGGCGATGGCGACGTTCATTCGCATGCGGGTGGACGGCAGCTGGCTGGGCGAAAACAGGCTGCCCGGCGCCAGCAGGTAGCCTTCCTGGACCGCCTTTTCGGCCAGGACATTGGTGTCCGTCCCGGCATCCGCCCACACGAACATGCCGGCCGGCGTGGTGATATCCGCCTTCAGCCCGACCCGCTCCAGCTGCTTGACGGTCTTGTCGCGCACCGCATCCAGCTTCACGCGCAGCCGGTCCACGTGCTTGCGGTAGTGGCCTTCGGACAGGATCTTGTAGACCGTGCGCTCGCCGATGTCGGAGGTGGTCAGCGTGGTCAGCATCTTGCGGTCGGCCAGGCGCTGCGCCATGTCGGGCGAGGTGGCGATGAAGCCCACGCGCAGGTTGGCGGCCAGGGTCTTGGAAAAGCCGCCGAGGTAGATCACACGGTTGAGCTGGTCCAGCGAGGCGATGCGCGTCGCCGGCTGCACGCTGCTGCCCGGATGCAGGTCGCAGTAGATGTCATCCTCGACGATGGTGATGTTGTGCTGCTCCGCGATCTTCAGGATCTGGAAGGCCTTCGCCGCCGACAGGGAAGTGGAGGTGGGGTTGTGCAGCACCGAATTGACCACATACAGCTTCGGCTTGTGCACCGCCGCCAGTTCCGCCAGCTTGCCGATGTCCGGTCCATCGGGCAGGCGCGGGATGCCGACCACCTTGGCGCCCAGCGTGGCGAAAGAGCCGAACATCAGGAACCACGCCGGGTCATCGACGAAGATGGTGTCGCCGGGTTGTGTGAAATGGCGGGCGACGAGATCCAGCCCCTGCGTGATGCCCGAGGTGGTGACGAACTGTTCCGGCGCCGCGGCGATCTCCAGTTCGGCCAGCTTGAGCTGCAACTGCTGGCGCAGCGGCAGGAAGCCTTGCGGATTGCCGTACTGGAGCAGCAGGTTCTGGTTCTGGCGGCTGATGGCGCGCAGCGCGTTGGCGACCAGTTCCCCGTCCAGCCAGTCAGCCGGCAACAGCCCCGAGCCCGGCATTTTCTCCTGCGGGTGCTGGCGGAACATATTGCGCACCAGCCAGACCACGTCGAGGTGCTGTGGCGCCGCATCGACGGCGCGCGGCGCGGCGGTGGCGATCATCGGCGCGCGCTCCCGCACATAGAACCCGGAGCCGCGCCGCGACTCGAGATAGCCCTTGGCGACCAGGCGGTCGTAAGCCTCCACCACGGTGAAACGCGACACGCCGTAAGTCTCCGCATACTGCCGGATCGACGGCATGCGCGCGCCGTTGCGCAACAGCTTGTCGTCGATGCGCGCCTCGATGGAGCGCACGATCTGGTCCACCAGCGACTCGCCGGCTTCGCGCGACAACACCTGCGGCACCGCAACGCTCAGTTCGGCGGTGACTTTACGGAGATGGGCTGTATTGGTCATTTTGCCGTGACAGTGGTTTAAATTATTTGAGGAAGTGTACTGGTACTGTACTGGTTTTGTCGATTAGGATAGTTCAACACCAAAACAACTGCAACCAGGATTGCCATGCTGCCGAACAAAACCGAACTGGAGACCGCCGCGCAAATCGTTTACCGTGCGATGCCGCCGACGCCGCAATACAGCTGGCCGCTGCTCAACGAAGCGCTCGGCTTCGAGGCCTGGGTGAAGCACGAAAACCATACGCCGACCGGCGCCTTCAAGGTGCGCGGCGGGCTGGTGTACATCCACGAACTCGCAAAGCGGGCGCCGCAGGTGCGCGGTGTGGTCTCCGCCACGCGCGGCAACCACGGCCAGTCGGTCGGCTTCGCGGTGCGCCGGCACGGCTTGCAGGCGACCATTGTCGTCCCGCACGGCAACAGCAAGGAAAAGAATGCGGCGATGCGTGCATTGGGCGTGAACCTCGTCGAGCACGGCAAGGAATTCCAGGAAAGCCGCGAGCACGCGGCGCATCTGGCCGAGACGCAGCGGTTGCACATGATCCCGTCCTACCACCGTGACCTCGTCGGCGGTGTCGCAAGCTACTGGATGGAACTGCTGTCGGCACAGCCCGACCTCGATGCGATCCTGGTCCCGATCGGGCAGGGCTCGGGCATCTGCGGCGCCATCGCCGCCCGCCATGCGCTCGGCCTGTCGACGCGCATCATCGGCGTGGTGTCCGCCCATGCGCTCGCCTACAAGCTCTCCTTCGAGCAGGGACGCAAGGTGGAGTCGCCGGTCACTGCCGTCATCGCCGACGGCATGGCTTGCCGCGTGCCCGATGACGCATCGCTCGACATCATCATGAAGTACGCGGATGAGATCGTCGCCGTCACCGATGGGGAGGTGGAAGAAGCCATGCGCCTCTATTACATCGCCACGCATAACGTGGCCGAAGGCGCGGGTGCCGCGCCGCTGGCCGCCGCCTTGCAACTGAAGGAACGCCTGCGCGGCTGGAAGATCGGCCTGCCCCTGTGCGGCGGCAATGTCGATCACGACCAGTTCGCGCGCATCCTCGGCCAGTCCCGCAGCGGCTCCTGTTGAACGTAGAGAGAGATCATGGAAACCCTGCTCCCCCTTGCGACATTCGCCTTCGTCTCGTCGATCACGCCCGGCCCGAACAACATCATGCTGACCTCGTCGGGCATCCTGTTCGGCTTCGTCCGTTCCAT
>NZ_DASRXF010000055.1:0-24069 GCF_035654295.1 Noviherbaspirillum sp.
GGTGGCGCACTTCCACTACGTGCTGGTGGCCGGCTCGCTGTTCGCGCTGTTCGCCGGTTTCTACTACTGGGGTCCGAAGTGGACGGGTTTCATGTACAACGAAACCCGCGGCAAGATCCACTTCTGGGGTTCGCTGATCACCTTCAACATCACGTTCTTCCCGATGCACTTCCTCGGCCTTGCCGGCATGCCGCGCCGCTATGCGGACTACCCGGCGCAGTTCACCGACTTCAACATGATCGCGTCGATCGGTGCCTTCGGCTTCGGCCTGATGCAGGTGTATTTCCTGTTCGCCGTTGTCCTTCCGTCCATCAAGGGCGGTCAGAAGGCGGCCGACAAGCCGTGGGATGGCGCTGAAGGCCTGGAGTGGACCGTGCCGAGCCCGGCACCCTTCCATACCTTCGAAGTGCCGCCGACCGTGAAGTAAGTAACCTGACTGGCGGGCGCGAGCCCGCCGGTTCCGCGTATGTCTGACCCGAAGAAACCGAACAATCTGAAGACCGCATTGATCCTGGCGTCCGTGGCACTGATGTTTGCCCTGGGCCTGTTTGTGAAACGTTTGTGGTTCAGCTGAGATGGAACAAAAGGAACACAACGGCGCGGCAGCGAAGACGGGCATGCTGAACAAGCAGATGCTCACCAAGCTGCTGGTCGTGGCAGTCATGATGTTCGGCTTCGGTTACGCGCTGGTGCCGGTCTACAAGATGATTTGCGAGATCACCGGGGTCAACCTGTTGACGCCGAAGGACTCGATGGTCGGCGACATCAAGAACACGCAGGTCGACAAGAGCCGCACCATCACGATCGAGTTCGATGCAACTGCGCAGGGTCCGTGGCGTTTCCGTCCGACGGTCTCCAGCATGCAGGTGCATCCCGGCGAGATGGCGCAGGTGGTGTATGAAGTGGTGAATACGCAGGCGCGCGCAATCGATGCCCAGGCGATTCCCAGCTACGCGCCGCAACAGGCATCCGCGCACTTCAAGAAGATGGAGTGTTTCTGCTTCAAGCAGCAGACCCTCGGTCCGAATGAGGCGAAACAGATGCCGGTCGTGTTCTTCATCGATCCGGCGCTGCCGAAGGATGTGAAGACGATCACCTTGTCGTATACGTTCTTCGAGGTCGCGGGCCCGGGCAAGAAGCAGGCGGCAGTGCAAGGCAATTCGAATGGATGACCTGGAAAAGGCGGCCCGGCGCAAGGCGTCCTTCGGGGCGACGATGAAGGCGGTGTTCTGGTCGTTTTTCGGGGTCAGAAAGAAGAGCGAGTACGAGAAAGATGCGCAACAGCTCAATCCGGTGCATGTAATCATCGCCGGCCTGATCGGCGCCCTGATTTTTATCGCGACGCTGTTGCTCATCGTGAAGAGTGTCGTCGGAAAGTAATTATCTAAAATTTGTATTGGGAGATGGAGATGGCTTCTCATCAACAAGGTAGCGCACCCTACTATTTCGTTCCGGGACCTTCCAGGTGGCCGGTTCTGGCAGGTGCATCGCTGCTCGTCACCATGGCCGGTGCTTCCGCCTGGGTGAACGGCATCAGCTGGGGACCGGTGGCCAACATCGTCGGCATCCTCGCGTTGATCGTGGTGCTGTACAAGTGGTTCGGCGATGCGATCGCCGAGTCCGAAGGCGGCCTGTACAGCAATCGCATCGATACGTCCTACCGCTGGAGCATGAGCTGGTTCATCTTCTCGGAAGTCATGTTCTTCGCCGCTTTCTTCGGCGCACTGTTCTACGCACGCAGCGTGACCATGCCCTGGCTGGCGGACATCGACCACAAGCTGATCTGGCCCGACTTCAGCGCGCAGTGGGGCAATTCGCCGGGAGGCATTGTCGAGCCGTATGCGAAGATGGGCCCGTTCTGGATTCCGACCATCAACACTGCGCTGCTGCTGACATCCGGCGTTACCCTGACCATCTCGCACCACGCACTGCGCGCCGGCCATCGCGGCCAGACCGCATTCTGGCTGTTCGCCACGATCGTCCTGGGCGCGGTGTTCATGGGCTTCCAGGCTTATGAGTATGCACACGCCTACAGCGACCTGAACCTGAAGCTGACCTCGGGTATCTACGGCTCGACCTTCTACATGCTGACCGGCTTCCACGGCTTCCACGTGACCATGGGCGCCATCATGCTGGCCGTCGTGCTGTACCGCGTGATGAAGGGCCACTTCACCCCGGAACATCACTTCGCCTTCGAAGGCGCCGCATGGTACTGGCACTTCGTCGACGTCGTGTGGCTCGGCCTGTACGTCATCGTGTACTGGCTGTAATCGACGCATGCAAAAAACAAAAGCCGCACCTCGGTGCGGCTTTTTCTCTTTAGCGGTGTATCAGCGAATGCCGGTAGGCTCGATCCAGCCCTGGCTGTAGGCGACGAGGATCAGGATGAAAAGGGCAATCGAGAAGCCCACGCGGAAGGCGAGGGCTTTCACGGTACGATTGCTCTTGCCCTTGTCGCGCATCAGGAAGACGAGCGCGGAGCCGAGACTGGCCAGGATCAGGATGAAGGCGATGGCGACAAGGGTTTTCATGTGATGATGCTGCCGGAGGAGCTGAGGTTCCTGCAGGGTGTTGAATAAAGAGACATTGTAATGCCAATGAAATTCCGGTTCCGATGGATTCCTTTCATCGCGGCACTGACCGCCGCGGCGATCGGCATTTCACTGGGCCAGTGGCAGACACGGCGGGCGGCGGAAAAGCTGGCCGTCGAGGCAAGGCAGCAGGCGCGCGAGGTGGAAACACCGGCGCTGCTCGGCAGCGTGAAGCAGGCACCGGAAGATGTGGAATTCCGGCGGCTGAAGGTGCGCGGTGAATTTGTGCCTGAGTGGACCGTATATCTCGATAACCGGCCATACAAAGGCGCAGCGGGCTTTTATGTCCTGACGCCGATGAAAATCGCGGGATCGGACATACATGTACTGGTGGCCCGCGGCTGGGCGAAGCGGGACGTTGCGGACAGGACCAGGGTTCCGCCGGTGTCCGCACCGGCCGGTACCGTGGAGCTCGAAGGCGTTGCCCGCCGCACGCCGGGCAACATTCTGCAGCTCGGCGAGGCGGTGCCCCTCAAGCGCGGCGCCATTGTGCAGAACATCGATGTGCAGGAATTCGGCAGGGCCGCCGGGCTGGACATGCAGCCTTTCGTGCTTGAGCAATCGAGCGACACACAGGATGGCCTCGTGCGCGACTGGCCGCGTCCTTCCGCAGGCGTGGAAAAGCACCAGGGCTACGCATTCCAGTGGTATGCCCTCGCCGCCACCGCAATGATATTTTTCGTAGCAACAGGATTTCGACGTGGAAAAGAACGACCAACAGCGTAAGGGACGCTGGAAGCTGTTTGCGGTGATCGCCATCTGCGCTTCCCCGCTGATCGCCTCTTACCTCAGCTACTATGTGATCAAGCCGGAGGGACGCACCAACTACGGCGCCTTGATCGACCCGCGCGCGCATCCGATCCCGCCTGCGCTCGCCACCGTCTCGATCGACGGCAAGCCGGCCGCGCTCAACGATTACAAGGGCAAATGGATCATGCTGCAGGTCGGCGAGGCCGATTGCCAGGACCCGTGCCGCAAGCGCCTGCACGACATGCGGCAGTTGCGGCTTGCGCAGGGCAAGGACATGGACCGCATCGAGCGCGTCTGGCTGGTCACCGATGACAAGCCGCTGGAGACCGTGTTGATGCGCGAATACGACGGCATGCGGATGCTGCGCGCAAAGCCGGAAGCGGTGCAGGCGTGGCTGCCCGCTGAAACAGGAACGCTGCCGGCAGACCACATTTACATGATCGACCCCCTGGGCAACCTGATGATGCGCTTCCCCAAGGACGCCGATCCCAACAAGATGAAGAAAGACATTTCGAAGCTGCTGAAGGCTTCGCGCATAGGATGATGCACCGATGCTGATCCAACTTGCGATCATGGGCGTGCTGGCGGCCTTGATTCCGCTGACGGTGGTCTGGGTGTCCAGCGACACCAACAAATACCGGAAGCTGGTCTGGGTGACGGCCTTCCTGACCTTCGACCTGATCATGTTCGGCGCCTTTACCCGCCTCACCGATTCTGGCCTCGGATGTCCGGACTGGCCGGGTTGCTACGGCCACGCCAACCCGATCCAGGCGCATGCGCACATCAGCGCCGCCGAGGCGGCGATGCCGGATGGCCCGGTCACCGTGATGAAGGCCTGGATCGAAATGATCCACCGCTACCTGGCGATGGGCGTGGGCGTGCTCATCATCGCGATCATGGCAATTGCATGGCGGCTGTGGCTGAAATCGAAGCGCCAGGACAATACCGTCGCGCCCTGGCTGCCGACTTTCCTGCTCCTGTTCGTGTGCGTCCAGGGCGCGTTCGGTGCATGGACGGTGACCATGAAGCTGCAGCCCGTCATCGTCACCATCCACCTGTTGCTCGGAATGGGTCTGCTCATGCTGCTCGCATGGCTGGGAACGCGCCAGAACCGGCACTTGCCGGTAGCCCACGGCGCCCTGTCCCTGCGCCTGCCCGCGGCGGCCGCGCTGGGCCTGCTGTTCGTCCAGATTGCGCTCGGCGGCTGGGTCAGCACGAACTATGCGGCGCTTGCCTGCCTCGATTTCCCGCTCTGCCACGGCGAGGCCGTGCCGACCATGGACTTCGCCAACGGATTCACCCTGTGGCGCGAGCTCGGGATGACGGCCGACGGCGAATACCTGCCGTTCCCGGCGCTGACGGCCATCCATTGGGTGCATCGCATGTTTGCCTTCGTCATTGTTGCCTACGTCGCCTGGCTTGGGCTGCGTGCAAGAAAAATCGCCGGGATCGAGCGTGTCGGAACATGGCTTCTCGCAGCCGTGTGCGTGCAATTCCTGACCGGCATGTCGACCGTTTTCCTGAAATGGCCGCTTGCCCTCGCCGTGGTCCACAACGGCGGCGCAGCGGTCCTCGTGCTTTTGCTCACCATGTTAAACTTCCTGGCCAGGATTCCGTCGCAAGCCGCGTCGAATCGGGCCGCAACCCGGCTTTCTGCTGCTTGAGGTGCTCGTGACTACACTGACCATCCAATCCAACCGCTTCTCCCAGTACTGGGCGCTCACCAAGCCGCGCGTCACCCAGCTCGCGGTGTTCTGCGCGGTCATCGGCATGTTCCTCGCATCGCCCGACTTGCCCGACTGGCGCGTCGTCGTCGCCGGCACCATCGGCATCTGGCTGCTCGCCGGCGCCGCGTTCGCGGTGAACTGCCTGGTCGAGCGTGAAATCGATGCGCGCATGGCGCGCACCGCACGCCGCCCGATGGCGCGCGGCGAACTGACCGTGTCGCAGACGCTGGTCTTCTCCGGGGTCATCGGCGGCGCCGGGATGTGGGTGCTGTTCAACTTCGTCAACCCGCTCACCATGTGGCTGACCTTCGCGACTTTCGTCGGTTACGCGGTGATCTACACGATGCTGCTCAAGCCGGCGACGCCGCAGAACATCGTGATCGGCGGACTGTCCGGCGCGATGCCGCCGGCACTGGGATGGGCTGCCGTCGCCAACGACGTGCCGATGGAGGCATGGATCCTGGTTCTGATCATTTTCGTCTGGACGCCGCCGCACTTCTGGGCACTGGCGCTGTACCGCCGCGACGACTATGCCAAGTCCGGCCTGCCGATGCTGCCGGTGACGCACGGCATCCAGTTCACGCAGTTCCACATCTGGCTCTACACCATCATCCTCGTGGCGACCACGATGCTGCCGTTCGCCGTGCAGATGAGCGGCCTGATCTACCTCGCCAGCGCCATCGTGCTCGGCGGGATCTTCCTCTGGTACGCATGGCAGGTCTACCGGCATTACACCGACCTCATTGCGCGCAAGACATTCGCCTACTCGATCATCTATCTGTCGCTGCTGTTCGCCGCGCTGCTGGTCGACCATTACATCAAGCTTTAAGATCATGCGATTCAATACTTCCAGGTGTGCCGCCGCGTTCGCACTCGTTTGCGCAAGCATGCTGCTCGGCGCCTGCGACAGGAACAATGGGCAAGGCGTGCAAATGATGCTGTCGCCCGCACAATCCCAGTTCAAGAATACCGACGTCACCGGGCTCGACTACGGCAAGGACTTCGCGATGCCGGACCATTCCGGCAAGATGCGCACGCTGGCCGATTTCAAGGGCAAGGCAGTGGTCGTGTTTTTCGGCTACACGCAATGCCCCGATGTGTGCCCGACAACGATGACGGAAATGGCCAACGTCATGCAAAAGCTGGGTCCGCTCTCGGACAAGGTGCAGGTCCTGTTCGTGACGGTCGACCCGGAGCGCGACACGCCCGAACTCTTGTCGAAATACGTGCCGGCGTTCGACCCCCGCTTCCTCGGCCTGGTCGGCGACAAGGCGGCAACCGAAAAGATGGCGAAGGAATTCCGGGTGTTTTACCAGAAGGCGCCGGGCAAGGAAGCCGGGAGCTATACCATGGACCACACGGCCGGCAGCTACATCTTCGATCCGCAGGGACGCCTGCGCCTCTTTGTCCGCCACGGGCAGGGGCCGGACCCGATTGCCCACGATCTCAAGCTGTTGCTCTCGTAGAGAAAGCACGGAAAAGAAAAGGCGCCCGAGGGCGCCTTTTCCTTTTGGCTGAGATGGGAATCAGACGTAGGCCGCGAGCGTGCCTTTCATCTTCTTGAGCGCAGCGCTTTCGATCTGGCGGATGCGTTCGGCAGATACGCCGAACTCGTCAGCCAGTTCATGCAGCGTCGCGCCGGACCCGTCGTCGCTGGACAGCCAGCGCGCTTCCACGATGCGGCGGGAGCGCGGATCGAGCTTCTCGAGCGCCGCTTCCAGACCTTCCGACTGCAGGCGATCGTACTGCTTCGCTTCCAGCGCCTTCGTCGGCTCGGCCACGTCGGACGAGAGATACGCGATCGGGGCGAACTTGTCGTCCTCGTCGTCGCTCGGTGCATCGAGGGCGATGTCATGGCCCGACATGCGGGTTTCCATTTCGATGACTTCCTCGCGCTTGACGTTGAGCGTCCTGGCCAGGTCGTCGACTTGCGCGGGCGACATCGCGTCCAGGGTTTCCTTGTGGCTGCGCAGGTTGAAGAACAGCTTGCGCTGTGCTTTCGTCGTGGCGATCTTCACCAGGCGCCAGTTCTTCAGGATGTACTCGTGGATCTCGGCCTTGATCCAGTGCATCGCATAGGACACCAGGCGCACGCCCTGGTCCGGATCGAAGCGCTTGACGGCCTTCATCAGGCCGATGTTGCCTTCCTGGATCAGGTCGGCATGCGGCAGTCCGTAGCCGAGATAGCCGCGAGCAATCGACACAACCAGTCGCAGGTGCGACATCACCAGTTTCTGCGCAGCGGCGAGATCGCCATCATCACGCAAGCGACGGGCAAGCGACGTTTCTTCCTCGGGCGTCAGCATCGGAATGCGGTTGACGGACGAGATGTACGCTTCGATGTTGCCCAGCGTGCCCGGAAATCCGAGCGTGAGGGCATGACTTCCCATCGGAACCAATGCGGTTTGTGTAGAAGTTGCTTTCATCGTTTCTCCTTGCCTTCCGGTGTTTCCTCCCCAACATGGGGCACCGGCATCGTCAGTATATTAGCACTCTCGGGATGCGAGTGCTAATGGCCATTTTCAACGTCCTGGATAGCGAACGTCTATTCCGGCCGATGTTTTCATATATTCAAGCAACTCTAGACCAGTTGAACCGGGAAAAGTTGTGAATAATCAAAATGTTGCAGGAAAGAGCGGGTCCGGATCAGGCCAGGCGGGCCAGGTGCCGTCTCACCGAAAGCAAGGCTCCCATGAGGCCAAGGCCGGCACTGGTTGCGAGCATGGCAACTGTCGCGGGCAAGCCAAGCGGCGCCAGGCGGAATTCGGAGGCATACAGCCGGGCGAAGTCGGCAATGGCATCGTTGAGCGGGTGCAGGGCAATTGCCACCGCACCCAGGGCAGCCGCTCCCGCGCACAGCCCCAGCAAGGCGCCGGTGTAATAGAACGGCCGGTAGATATACGAGTCGGTCGCGCCAAACATCCGGCACACCTCGATCTCGTCCCGCTGGGTCATCACCTGCAGGCGGATGGTATTGAAGATGACTGCAACCACCACCACACCGAGCGTCGCGGCGAGGAACAGCAATGCCAGCCGCAGCACATGCATCAGCGCCGCCAGGCGTTTCACCCACGCTGAATCGATCTGGACGTATTCGACACCGGGAAGCGATTTGAGTTGCGCCGCGAGCGATTCTACTTTTGCCGCGTCCGACGCCGTGCGCACGCCGGAGAGTTTCAGCACGTAACCGTCGGGAAGCGGATTTTCGCCCAGGGCGGTGATCGCATCGTCCAGGCCTGTCTTGTTTTTCAACAGGCTGAGCGCGTGCTCGCGCGGAATGAATTCCAGTTTTCCGGCATTACCCGAGTCCTGCACGATCCGCCGGATCTGCTCCGCCAGCGCTGTCGTCCGCTCGCGCGGCGTGTCCATGGCCATGAACACGCTGATTTCCGGTTCCACCGCCAGCTGTTCCGACACCGGCCGCACGTTTTCCAGCAGTGTGAGGCCGGCGAAGGGCAGGGCAAGTGCAATTGCGACAACGATCACATTGAGCGAAAAGCTTCCGGGCGAGCGCAGCAGATGCCGGAAAGCGCCGGCCAGCGCGAGTCCATGCTGCCTGAGCCAGACGATCATGCCGCCCCCTGCAAGGAATCCTGCACCGGGCCCTCGGCCAGGCGTCCGCGCTCCAGGTAGACCACGCGCGGCGCGCTGGCCAGGATGCTTTCGTCGTGGGTGGCAATGATGCAGGTGACGCCGACGCCATGGAATGCCTTCAGCGCGTCCATTACCTTCCGGGCGCTGGCACGGTCGAGGTTCGCAGTCGGTTCATCGGCAAGGATGATTTGCGGCCGGTTGACGATCGCCCGCGCGATCGCCACGCGCTGCTGCTCGCCACCGGAGAGTGCCATCGGGTCGGATGCCGCCTTGTCCAGCAGGCCGACCTTGTCGAGCGCGGCCCGCGCGCGTTTTTCCGCATCGGCCTTCCCGGTGCCGACGACCAGCAGGGGCAGCATGACGTTGGCCAGCACGCTGCGGTCGTTGAGCAGGCATTGCGGCTGCAGGATCAGGCCGAGATTGCGCCGCAGGTAGGGGAGGCCGGAGGCATTGAGGCGGCCGACATCCTGGCCGTTGACCGACACCGTTCCCGAAGTCGGGCGTTCCATCACCGCGATCATCTTGAGCAGGGTGGACTTGCCGGCGCCCGAAGGCCCGGACAGGTAGACCAGCTCGCCCTTGTCGATCGTCAGGTTGATGTCCGCGAGCGCCGCGGAGCTGCGCCCGTATTGCTTGGAAACGTGCCGGAATTCGATCATGTCAGCTCAGCAGCGCGTCGACGAATTCTTCCGCATTGAAGGGCTGCAGGTCTTCGATCGTCTCGCCCACGCCGATGAAGTACACCGGCACCGGGCGGGTCTTGGCGATCGCGGCCAGCACGCCGCCCTTTGCGGTGCCGTCCAGCTTGGTGATCACCAGGCCTGTCAGCTGCAGGGCGTCGTCGAAGGCTTTCACCTGTGCCAGCGCGTTCTGGCCGGTGTTGCCGTCGATGACCAGCAGGATTTCGTGCGGCGCATTCGCCATGCCCTTGCCGATCACCCGCTTGATCTTCTTCAGCTCTTCCATCAGGTGCAGCTGCGTCGGAAGGCGGCCGGCGGTGTCGACCATCACGACATCCATGTTCCTTGCCCGTGCCGATTGCACGGCATCGAAGGCGACGGCGGCCGGGTCGCCCGATTCCTGGGCGATGACGGTGACATTGTTGCGCTGGCCCCAGATCGTCAGCTGCTCGCGCGCCGCGGCGCGGAAGGTGTCGCCGGCGGCCAGCAGGACCGACTGTTGATGCGCCTGCATGTGCTTGGCCAGCTTGCCGATGGTGGTGGTCTTGCCCGCGCCGTTGACGCCGGCAATCATCATTACGAGCGGCTGTTCGCGGCCGAGGACCATCGGCTTCTGCAGCGGCGCGAGCATCTCGATCAACAGGGTGCGCAGTGCGGCCTTCACCTGTGCGGCCTCGGTCAGCTTCTCGCTCTTGACCTTCTTCTTGAGCGCATCGAGGAGGAATTGCGTCGCTTCCACGCCGGCATCCGACACGAGCAGGGCCGATTCCAGTTCCTCGTAAAGCTCGTCGTCGATCTTGGCGCCGACGAACAGGGTGGTCAGGTTGGTCGAGGTCTTGGAGAGGCCGGCCTTCAGGCGCTGCATCCAGGATTGCTTCTTTTCGGGAGGTGGAGGTTCGGCCGGCACGATTTCGCCTTCCGGCTCTTCCTCCGGCTCGGGAGCAGGCACCGGAGCGAGCACGGGCGCAGGCGCGGGCGCCGGTTCAGGCGCAGGTGCAGGTGCAGGTGCCGGGACAGGCACAGGTGCGGGCGCAGTTAGCGGCGCGGGAGCGGGAGGCTCGACCGGCCCCGGCGCAATTTCCGCAGCGGGCTCCGGCGCGGGTGCGGGCACCGTTTCCCTTTTGAACAGGTTCAGCCAGGACGATTTTTGCGGCGCTGCAGGCCCGGCAGGAGCGGCGGGGGCGGCAGGCTCGGCAGGAGCGGATGCGGGCTGCGCCGCGGCTGCTTCGGGCGCGGTCTCTGGCGGCGGCGCAGGCGTATCTTTCGGTTTTTTCTTGAAGAAACTAAACATCGGAGCAGGGGGAGTTGGCGGTTCCGCGCGCGCAAAGCGTCGCTGCAGAAAGAAGATACAATCGGAACCTCATTTTACGGGTGGCGTCATCCTTGCTTTGCCACCGCTTCAAACAGTCCTCTATTTTATCAGAGCGGAGATTATGAAATTCCGGATCGCCTTATTGCTGTCCGCGTGGATGCTGGGCTTCCTGCCTTCCGCATCGCATGCCGAGCTCGCGCAGGAGTTCATGTTGAAGAACGGCATGAAAATTATCGTCAAGGAAGACCATCGCGCCCCGACCGTCGCACACATGGTCTGGTACAAGGCCGGCTCGATGGATGAGCACAATGGCGTGACCGGCGTCGCCCACGCGCTGGAACACATGATGTTCAAGGGCACCAAGACGCTGAAACCCGGCGAGTTCAGCCAGCGCGTGGCGGCGCTGGGCGGGCGCGAGAATGCATTCACGAGCAAGGATTACACCGGCTATTTCCAGCAGATCGAAAAGTCGAAGCTGGAAAACGTCATGGCGCTGGAAGCTGACCGCATGGCCAACCTGGTGCTGGACAAGGAAGAGTTCTCCCGCGAAATCCGCGTGGTGATGGAGGAGCGCCGCTGGCGCACGGAAGACCAGCCGATCCCGCTCGTGTACGAAGCGCTCAATGCAACCGCCTTCATGGCGCATCCGTATCACCATCCGATCGCGGGCTGGATGAGCGACTTGCTGAGCATGACGGTGCAGGATGCCAAGACTTGGTACGAGCGCTGGTATGCGCCGAACAATGCGGTGATGGTGGTCACCGGCGACGTCGAAGCGAAGCAGGTGTTCGCCTTGGCCGAAAAGCATTTCGGCAAGATTCCGCGCAAGGCCGTGCCGGCCACCAGGCCGCAGGAAGAGCCGCCGCAGCGCGGCATCCGCCGCGTGACCGTCAAGGCGCCGGCCGAGAATCCGTACGTGGTTCTTGCATTCAAGGTGCCCGCCCTGCGCGACGTGGAGAAGGATGACGAATCCCACGCGCTCGACGTGCTCGCCGCCATCCTTGACGGCTACGACAATGCCCGCCTGAACGCCAAGCTGGTGCGCACCGACCGCGTCGCCAATTCCGCCGGCGCCGGCTATTCCAATATTGCCCGCGGGCCGGTCCTGTTCCTGCTCGATGGCACGCCTGCCGCCGGCACGACCACCGAGCAGCTCGAAAAACTGCTGCGCGCCGAGGTGGAACGCATCGCCAACGAAGGTATTTCCGAACAGGAACTGAAGCGCGTGAAGACTCAGCTCATCGCCGGCCAGATCTACAAGCGCGACTCGATCTTCGGCCAGGCGATGGAAATCGGCACGATGGAGATGTCGGGCATTTCGCACACCAAGATCGACCGCATCATCGAGAAGCTCAAGGAGGTGACCGCCGCGCAGGTGCAGGCCGTCGCGAAGAAATACTTCGGCGACGATGCGTTGACCGTGGCCACGCTCGTGCCCCTGCCGCTCTCCGAGAAAAAAGCGCCGGCCGCGCCCAAGGGCTTGCGGCACTGATGGCGGGAAGGAACATGATGACACGCATACTCTTTGCATTCCTGCTCACCTTTGCGGGCATCGGCACGGCTAGCGCCGCGCTGAAGATCCAGTCCTGGACGCTGGCCAACGGCGCCCGCGTGCTCTTTGTCGAGAATCATTCGATTCCCATCCTCGACATCAGTGTTGAGTTCGACGCCGGATCGCGGCGCGACCCGCAAGGCAAGTCCGGTACCGCCGAACTGACCAACGCCATGCTGGCCCGCGGACTGCGCGCAACGACCACGCCCTACGCGGAACCGGAGATGAGCGAGGCACAGATTTCCGACGCAATTGCCGACGTCGCCGCGCAGCGGGGCGGGGGCGCCGGCGGCGACCGGGCCGGCGCCAGCCTGCGCACGCTTTCCAGCCGTGCCGAGCGCGACGCGTCGGTGAGCCTGCTGTCGCGCATCCTTGCGCATCCGAGCTTCCCCGAAAACCTCCTGGAGCGCGACAAGGCGCGCACCATCGCCGCGATCAAGGAAGACGAGACCAAGCCGGAGTCCATCGCCGGCAAGGCCTTCTGGCGGCTGCTGTACGGTTCGCATCCGTACTCGCAGTCCCCGACGGAGGCATCGGTCGCGTCGATCACCCGCGACGACCTGGTTGCCTTCCACAATACGCACTATGTCGCCAACCGCGCGGTGATCGCGATGATCGGCGACATCACGCGCGACGATGCCGATTCCATCGCCCGGCAGTTGACGGCACGCCTGCCGCAGGGCGCGCCCCTGCCTGCCATGCCCGCCGTGGAGGTGCCGGCGCCGTCCGAGGAACGCATCGCCCATCCGGCGACCCAGGCGCATATCCTGCTGGGACTGCCGGCAGTGGTGCGCGGCGAGCCGGACTACTTCCCGCTGCTGGTCGGGAACTACACCCTCGGCGGCGGCGGCTTCGTGTCGCGCCTGACGCATGAAGTGCGCGAAAAGCGCGGCCTGTCCTACAGCGTCTACAGCTATTTCAATCCGATGGCCCAGCCCGGTCCCTTCCAGGCGGGCCTGCAGACGCAAAAGGAACAGACCGACGAGGCACTCAAGGTCGTGCGCAGCACCATCGCCGACTTCCTGCGCAACGGCCCGACGCCGCAGGAGCTGAAGGCGGCGAAGGACAACCTGATCGGCGGGTTTGCGCTGCGCATCGATAACAACCGGAAGATCCTCGACAACATCGCCGCCATCGGTTTTTACAACCTGCCGCTCGATTACCTCGACACCTGGACCGCCAAGGTGGAGAAGGTGACCATCGCCGACGTGAAGGCGGCCTTCCAGCGCAAGGTTGCGCTCGACCGGATGTCCACCGTGATCGTCGGCAATGCAAAATAGCGCCATGCAAAGAAACCGCCCCAGGAAATCCGCAAGCCCGGCCCGCCGGCCGCCGCAGCAAGTCCGCATCATCGGCGGACAATGGAAGCGCACGCCGCTGGCCGTGCTCGATGCCGAAGGCCTGCGCCCCACACCGGACCGGGTGCGTGAAACGGTGTTCAACTGGCTCAACCACCTGCTCGACGGCGCGTGGGAACAGGTGAGCTGCCTCGACCTGTTCGCCGGCACCGGCGCCCTCGGCTTTGAAGCGGCCAGCCGCGGCGCGGCGCGGGTCGTGATGGTGGAGGACAATGCTGCCGCCGTGAGGCAGCTCGAGGCCACACGGGAGAAACTGAAGGCTGACAACGTCGACGTCCGCCGCGGCGACGCACTGGCCGCGGCCGCCGCGCTCGCGTCCAATGCGCCGCAGGGATTCAGCCTTGTCTTTCTCGACCCGCCCTACCATCGGGACTGGCTGGTAAAAATACTGCCGCATTGCGCACGGCTATTGACCGAAGGCGGCATGGTATATGCTGAAGCTGAAGTGCCGCTTGACGGCGAAGCGCCGCCGGCGTGGATGGAAGGCTGGAAAGTGGTCCGCGCGGACAAAGCCGGGATGGTTTTTTACCACTTGCTGCAGCGCAATGCCTAGAGCGGAATTTGAGGCATAATGCGCGTTCCGGAAACTTTCTCTTAGGCAGGGAGCCCCCGATGGTTACAGCTGTATACCCAGGAACGTTCGATCCGCTCACGCGGGGGCACGAGGATTTGGTGCGCCGCGCGTCGGGCCTGTTCGACAAGCTGGTCGTGGGTGTCGCCGACAGCAAGGCCAAGCGTCCCTTTTTTTCGCTGGACGAGCGCCTGTCGATCGCCAACGAGGTGCTCGGGCATTATCCGAATGTCCAGGTCGAGAGCTTTTCCGGCCTGCTCAAGGACTTCGTGCGGGCCAATGATGCGCGGGTGATCGTGCGCGGCCTGCGCGCCGTTTCCGACTTCGAGTACGAGTTTCAGATGGCGGGCATGAACCGCTACCTGTTGCCCGATGTCGAAACCCTGTTCCTGACCCCGTCCGACCAGTACCAGTTCATTTCCGGCACCATCGTCCGTGAAATCGCCACGCTGGGCGGCGATGTCTCCAAATTCGTTTTCCCTTCCGTCGAGCGCTGGCTCAAGGAAAAGCTCGCTGCAGGCAGCAAGTAGGCATTGCAGAAAGCAGGTGTGAGGTTGTCATGGCTTTGATGATTACGGACGAATGCATCAATTGCGACGTGTGCGAGCCCGAGTGCCCGAACGACGCGATTTCGATGGGTCCGGTGGTTTACGAGATCGATCCCAATAAATGCACCGAGTGTGTCGGCCATTACAACGAGCCGCAGTGCCAGCAGGTCTGCCCGGTCGATTGCATCCCCTTCAATCCCGCCTGGCGCGAGACCAGGGAAGAGCTGCAGGCCAAGTACGAACGGCTGCAGGCTGAAAAAGAGCAGGTCTGAACGTCAGGCCTTAGCCTCAGACCTTAGCCTCAGGCTTCCCAAACCACCCGGTTCCTTCCGCGCGCCTTGGCTTCGTAGAGCGCGTGGTCGGCGCGTGCCACCAGCTGCCGCGCTGACGCTTCCGCCGCATCGTCGCTTGCTGCCGGCGGGAGCGCCGCCACCCCCACCGAGATCGTCACATCGAGCTTTTGTCCGCTTGACAGCACCAGCGGCTGCTCCGCGATGCTCAGGCGGATGCGTTCCGCCACATTGACGGCGTCTTCCGGCTCCGTGTCCGTCAGCAGCACGACGAACTCTTCGCCGCCGAAGCGGCCGAGCGAATCGCTCAGCCGCAGTTCCGCTTTCACACGCCCGGCCACGCCGCGCAAGACTTCGTCGCCCGCCTGGTGACCGATGCGGTCGTTGATCTGCTTGAAGTGGTCGATGTCCATGTACATGCATGACAGCGGCGTGCCTTGCCGCCGGCTGCGGCCGATTTCTTCCAGCAGCCGGCGTTCGATGTAGCGCCGGTTATTCACCCCGGTCAGCGGATCGGTCAGGCCGATATGCTTGAGGCGCTCGTTGTTGATCACGTTCTCCACGCAAATGGCGACGATGCTGGCCATATGCTCGATGAAATCCGTGCTCATGTTTGGCTGGAAGCGCGAGGGATCGTTGCTGCCGAGGTTCAGCGTGCCGATCAGGCGGGTGTGGCGCAGCAGGGGGACGACGGCGGCGCTCGACGGCGGCGTCAGCGGCTCGGGGTAGAGCATGCCGAACCGTTCTTCGCTGTAAGGGCCCAGCACCGGTTTCGACAGCCGTCCGGCCAGCTCGCCGAACTCCGCTTCGTCTTGCATGAACAGCAGCCGCGGCATCTCCGACAGGTTCATCTCGAGCTGGACGAGGATGCGGCGGATGTCGTATTGCGCGTCGAGGAGGCACAGCGTCACGACATCCAGTCCTGCAGTCTGCGGAAAGGTCGTGAACAGGGTTTCGGACAGCGCCTGGAAAGTGTCGGCCGAGATGAGCTGGAGATCGAGGCGCTGATGGCGTTGCAGGATCTCCTGGTTTTTCTGCGCGTTGGCGATCAACTGCGCGAGCTGTTCGCGCAATTGCCGATTTTCCCGCGCCAGATCATGCGACATGATGGAGGCCCCGAACGAAGTCTATGCGTCCGGAAAATACTACATGCGGCAACCACGGCCCGCAACTGCGGGCCGGGTGTCCACGTCAGAATGCGAGTTCGACACCGATTTCCTGGCCGACGCGCAGCACCTGCCCTTCGCCTTCGAGGACGATGGTGTTCATGCCGAAGGTGAGGGCGCCGTCGAGCTTCGGATTGGCGCGATAGCTTTGCAAGATGTCAAGCGGGTCGGGGCCCGGCACGCCGGTCGATTGATCGACGGACGGCACATTGCAGCGCGCGCAAGGCTTGACCGGCTTTAGCACGGCATCGCCGATGCGAAAAGACGCGGCGAAATCTTCCTCGAATGCCTCGATCCCGCCGATCACGATGTTCGGGCGGAAGCGGTTCATCGGCAGTGCTTCCCGGCCTTGCGCCTTCAGCTTGGCGTTGAGGTCGGCGAGCGAAGCTTCGGCGATCACCAGCAGCGGGAAGGCGTCGGCAAACAGCGTCGGCGCTTCAACCTCACCGGTCCACTTGTTGCTCGCGAGGCGCTTCGCATTGGCATGGAAGCGCGCAAGGCGGCAGGGCGTGCCGAGGAAGTTGGTGAACCACGCCGCCGTCGTTTCGTCGCAGTCGTAGGCCTCTACCGTGTCTTCCCACACACGCACCTGCAGCGTCTTCGCCTCCTCCGGATCGGGCAGGCCGAGCGGAACCTCGAGGCGCAGCATGCCGGGCGCGCGCAGTTCGAGCGTGTCGGCCTTGATGCGCGGCGTGACCAGCGCCAGCTTCGGATGGGTGCGCTGGGTCAGGAACTCGCCCTTCTCATCCACCACCATCCATTCACGGTCGTAGATGTGCTCGACCATCAGCCCGGCGCTGGTGAGCGTCGCTTCGCGCAGCGAGATGCCGGCGCAGGATTTGATCGGATACAGGTTCAGTTCGGTCAGGATAGGCATGCTGCGTCGCAGGTTGGTTAGACGTTGAACAGGAAGTTCAGCACATCGCCATCCTTGACGATGTATTCCTTGCCTTCGGCGCGCATCTTGCCGGCTTCCTTCGCACCCTGCTCGCCCTTGTAGGCGATGAAGTCGTCGAAGGAAATCGTTTGCGCGCGAATGAAGCCGCGTTCGAAATCGGTGTGGATCACGCCGGCGGCCTGCGGGGCGGTGGCACCCACCGGCACCGTCCAGGCGCGCACTTCCTTCACGCCCGCGGTGAAGTAGGTCTGCAGGCCGAGCAGCGTGAAGCCGGCGCGGATGAGGCGGTTCAGGCCGGGTTCTTCCATGCCCATGTCGGCCAGGAAGGCACCCTTGTCTTCCTCTTCGAGGTCGGCGATTTCCGCTTCGATGGCGGCGCAGATGGCGACGATGGGCGCGTTCTGCTCCTGCGCATAGGCGCTCAGCTGGTCGAGCAGCGGATTGTTGCTGAAGCCGTTCTCGGCCACGTTGGCCACATACATTGCCGGCTTGGCCGTGATCAGGCACAGCGGCTTGATCAGCGCCAATTCCTCGGCGTCGAGGCCGAGCGCGCGCACCGGCTTTGCTTCGTTGAGGTGCGGGATGATGCGTTCCAGCAGGGCGACCAGCTTGATCGCTTCCTTGTCGCCGGCCTTGGCTTTCTTGCCTTCGCGCTGGGCCGTCTTTTCGACGGTGCCGAGGTCGGCCAGCGCCAGCTCGGTCTGGATGACCGCGATGTCGTCCAGCGGGCTCACCTTGCCGGCCACGTGCACGACGTTCGGGTCTTCGAAGCAGCGCACGACGTTGACGATCGCATCGGTCTCGCGGATGTGCGCCAGGAACTGGTTGCCCAGGCCTTCGCCCTTGGACGCACCGGCCACCAGGCCGGCGATGTCGACGAATTCCACGACCGCGGGAACGATGCGCTCGGGCTTGACGATCTCGGCGAGCGCCTTCAGGCGCTGGTCCGGCACCTCGACGATGCCGACGTTCGGCTCAATGGTGCAGAAGGGATAATTTTCCGCCGCGATGCCGGCCTTGGTCAGCGCGTTGAAGAGAGTGGATTTGCCGACGTTAGGCAGGCCGACGATGCCGCATTTGAGACTCATGGTGTGTGCTTCGCTAAGTGTATGAATTAACCCGCTATTTTACCGTAGCGAGGGCAGCGGTCAGATGGGTTGAATGCGCGACGGATCGGGATTCTCGACAAACTCCGCCAGCTCGTCCCGCAGGCGCGCGCCTTCGCTGATGGCGAGCTTCCAGTTGAGGATGCGGAAATCATTCTTTTCGCCGTAATACAGGAAGTCGTTCCGGTCCGGAAGTTTGCTGCGCGTTAATGTTTGCAGGAAGGCACGCGAGGGCGACAGGAGGATGACGTTGTCCAGCCAGTCGCTTTGGCGGCCGAAGTTCGCGCGCCGCCACGGCAGCGACTTGTCGAGCCAGCCGGGAACGATATGTTCGCCGAAGTGCGGATAGAGGACGAGACCGCCCTCCGGATTGCCGGCGACCCTGGAATAGGGGAGCGCGAGGTGATAGTCGATCACGCCGCCGTCCCAGTAGGTGCCGTCCGGCGCGCCGGGGATGTTGCGCACCGGTTCCATGATGAAGGGCAGGGTGCCCGATGCCAGCAGCGCGCTGCCGAGGTTGTCGGGGGAGAGCGCGGTGAACTGGGTGTCAAAGGCGTCGAATTTCGCTTTCAGCCAGAATGCGGGGTCGCGCTCGTCGCCGAACACGAAACGCGAAAGGTGGTTGGCCAGCTGCGAGCGCGACACGAGGTTGCCGAGCACCGCCAGGCCGAAGCCGGTAGTGACGGCAAGATTGCGTTTCGGCGCCTTGAGCAGCCTGCGGCCGCGCGACACCAGAATCTGCAGGCGGTAATGCGGATGCGCCGTCACGTACTCTTCCTGCCCGGTGATGAACTCCGCGAGAAAACGCTCACAGGATTCGGTCACGTAACGCGGTGTCGGCTTGCGGGGGTAGCACTGTTCGCAATACAGGTCGCCGAGCTTGCGGAACGCTTCCACCGGGTCTTGCTGGCAGGCCGCCGCCATGCGCCACGCGCCGATGGAGGCGCCGATCAGCGTGCGCTCGCGCGGCGCCGAAGGCAGCCAGCTGCCGAACAGCCATTGGTCCATCTTCTGGAAGATCAGTCCCTTCGGGCCGCCGGCCGCGGCCGGGATGATAGCGACATCCTGCGCGCGCAGTCCGTGCTCGCGGATGTGGGCCAGCGCCTTGGGGCCGGCATGGATGGCCAGCGCTTTCATTCGCGGGCGGCCGCTCATTTCGCGGTCGAATGCAGCTTCATCATCGCTGCCTCGAACTTGCCTTCGCAGAGCATCGGGATCACATCCAGGCTCTTGTCGATCGCATCATTGATGAGCGCCTGCTCTTCCTTGCGCGGGCGATGCAGGACGAAGTCCACGACCGGCTGCTGCAGGTTCATGGTGCGCGGGTGGCCGATGCCGATGCGCAGCCGCCAGTAATCCTGGGTGCCCAGCGCGGCCGTGATGTCCTTGAGGCCGTTGTGCCCGCCGGAGGAGCCGCCTTTCTTGATCTTTGCGACGCCCGGCTCGAGGTCGAGCTCGTCGTGCACGACGAGGACGTCTTCGGGTGCGATCTTGTAGAAGCGGGCAAGCGCGCCGACCGACTGGCCGGATCGGTTCATGTAGGTCTGCGGCTCCAGGAGCCAGACTTCCTGACCCGCGATGACGGTCTTGGCCGCCAGCGCGTTGTATTTGGATTCGCGCGCGAGCCGGCCGCCGGCGAGGCTGTCGACCAGCCAGAAGCCCGCGTTGTGGCGCGTTTGTTCATATTCAGGGCCCGGATTGCCGAGGCCGACGATGAGGCGGATGGGCATGCGTGTACCGATGTCCGTTAATGGGAACGCGCGGGGGAGTGCGCGGAAAAGAAATGATTATCGGGGAAGTGGCGGTTTCCCGTCCAATCCGGCGCCGCAAAACAAAAACCCCGCCACGCGGGCGGGGTTCTCGATGCGGCAATGAGTACCGGTCAAATACCGATTACTTCTTCTCTTCTTCGCCAGCAGCTGCGTCGTCGGCGGAAACCTGACCGGCCGGCACGGAGGCGGTGGCGATGGTCGGGTTGTCGTTCGTGACAGCGGTCACGCCCTTGGGCAGGGTGATGTCGGCCAGGTGCACGGACGCGCCGGCTTCAACCTTGGACAGGTCGACTTCGACGAATTCCGGCAGGTCGCCCGGCAGGCAGTTGACGTCGAGTTCGTTCATGACGTGGCTGATGATCGCACCGCCCAGCTTCACTGCCGGGGAGATTTCAGCGTTCACGAAGTGCAGCGGCACCTTGACGTGGATCTTCTTGTTCTGGTCGACGCGCTGGAAGTCAGCGTGCAGCACGAGCTGCTTGAATGCGTGCATCTGGAAGTCGCGCAGCAGGACCTTTTCGACCTTGCCTTCGATTTCCATGTCGAGGATCGACGAATGGAAGGCTTCCTTCTTCAGTGCGTGGAACAGCGCGTTGTGGTCCAGTGCAATGGCGACCGGCTCAGCGGTGCCGCCATAGATGATGGCCGGCGTCTGACCCGCATTGCGCAGGCGGCGGCTCGCTCCGGACCCCTGCTCTTTGCGTGGGAATGCGATTACTTTCATTTTTAGCTCCAAAAGTGCAAGGCTGGCTTGCGATCTGCTCCCCGCGACCAGGGAGCGTGAAAACCTTTCGCCCGAGGGCGAAAGGGAAAATCGATTTAGTCGACGAACAGGGAGCTGACCGAATCGCCCTTGGTGATGCGCTTGAAGGTCTCGGCCAGCAGGTCCGCGGCGGTCAGCTGGCGGATCTTGGTGCAGGTCCTGGCTTCGCCCGTCAGCGGAATGGTGTCGGTGACGACCAGTTCGTCCAGCGGAGAAGTCGCGATGCGCTCGATGGCCGGGCCGGACAGCACCGGGTGCGTACAGTAGGCGACAACCTTCTTGGCGCCGCGCTCCTTCAGCACTTCGGCAGCCTTGGTCAGCGTGCCTGCGGTGTCGACCATGTCGTCCATGATCACGCAGTTGCGGCCTTCGACTTCGCCGATGATGTGCATGACTTCGGACACGTTGGCCTTCGGACGGCGCTTGTCGATGATCGCCAGGTCGCAGTTCAGGCGCTTGGCCAGCGCACGTGCGCGCACCACGCCGCCGACGTCCGGCGAGACGACCAGCAGGTCGTCGTAATCCTTCTTGATCAGGTCCGACAGCAGGATCGGGGATGCATAGATGTTATCCACCGGAATGTCGAAGAAGCCCTGGATCTGGTCTGCGTGCAAGTCCATGATCAGCACGCGGTCAACACCGGCTTGCTGCAGCATGTTGGCGACGACTTTCGCCGAAATTGCCACGCGCGCCGAACGCGGACGGCGATCCTGGCGGGCGTAACCGAAATAGGGGATGGCGGCGGTGATGCGGCCTGCGGACGCGCGCTTGAGGGCATCGACCATCAACATGATTTCCATCAGGTTGTCGTTGGTCGGTGCGCAGGTCGACTGCAGCACGAAAACATCCTTGCCGCGGACGTTCTCGTTGATCTCCACCATGACTTCGCCGTCGGAGAATTTCGAGACGACAGCCTTGCCAAGGGGGATGCCGAGATGCTTGACCACTCCTGCGGCCAGCTCCGGGTTTGCGTTGCCGGTAAAGACCATCAGGTTTTCAAGCGCCATGGGACACCTAAAGTGAGCGGGTTAAAAGGATGAAAAGCCGCCAAGGCATGACAGGGTGTCTCGCGTTGGCGGCTTTCGGTTCTTCTTGTATTTAATGGCAGGGGAACAAGGATTCGAACCTTGGAATGCCGGAATCAAAATCCGGTGCCTTAACCAGCTTGGCGATTCCCCTACACAACCTGTTGTCTGGCGTTACCAAAATAAAGCAACGTCAAACGAATTCTGTCTACGAGTCCAGCAAGTGCGAGAGCGGGTGGCGCTCGATCGCCCTGGCTTTCCAGACTTTCCACTGCGACTGTCCGGATTCTTGTGCCGCTTTCAGCACTTCGTCCGCTTCGTGCTCCTGTGCGAACGCACAGAACACGCAAGCACCGGAGCCGGTCATTCTCGCATCGCCGAATTGTTGCAGCCATTCGATGGCTTCAGCAATCGGCGGGAACAGCCTTGTTGCCACGACTTGCAGGTCGTTTTTTCCGAAGCAATTGGATGCGCTGGAAAAGTCCGATATTTTGACCGGCTTTGTGCTTCTTGTCAAATCCGGAGCGGAAAAAATTGCAGCGGTCGGCGCGGAAACGCCCGGTTCGATCACGACGTACCAGCAATCCGGGGTGTCGACCGCAGCCAGGTCCTCGCCCACGCCTTCAGCGAAGGCGTTGCGGCCGAAGATGAAAAAGGGCACATCGGCGCCGAGCCGGAGGCCGAGCGTCATGAGTTCCTCGCGGCTCAGTCCGGTTTGCCACAAATGGTTCAGCGCGATGAGGGTTGTCGCCGCATCGGAAGAGCCGCCGCCGAGCCCGCCTCCCATCGGGAGCCGTTTTTCGACGGCAATCTCCGCGCCCAGCTTGCGTGCCCCCGGTGCGGCGGATTGCAACAGCCGCGCGGCGCGCACCACCAGGTCCGCATCCTCGGGCACGCCGGGCACATCGGTCGCCCGCCGAATCTCGCCGTCGTCACGCACCTTGAAATGCAGCAGGTCGCCGCGGTCCAAAAGCTGGAAGACGGTTTGCAGCAGGTGGTAGCCGTCGGGGCGGCGCCCGGTGACATGCAGGAAAAGGTTCAGCTTTGCAGGGGCGGGGCAGTTGTTCAGCGTGTTTGCCATGAATCGATGACGATGCGAAGGGAAACGTCGCCCGCGTGTTGGGTGCTGCGTGCGAGGTCGATGCGTTTCGGGCGGTTTTCCGGATCTTGCCAGTTGACGTAATGAATGCGCCAGCCGTCCCGCGACGTGACCTGGTCATGGGCCGGACTGGCAGCGACGCGGCGGCCGGACGCGTCCAGCGCGAATCCCTGCAGCCAGTCGCGCAGGCCGGACACCGGCAGCGGCCAGCCGAGCGTGTCGGCGGTCAGCGCGTCGACGTCCGGCGCGCTGCGCACCGGCTGCCCGGCTTGGCGCAGCGTGGCGCCCTCGGCATCGACGTCGATGACAGCCATTACCTGGCCGAGCGGCGACAGCAGCGTGACGGTGGTGCGGGCGGGCGTCTGCGACCAGGTGAAGCTGCCGTGCAGCGCTTCTTCCTTGCCGTTAGCGAAATAGCGGACGGACAGGCGTCCGCCGATATCGATCGTCTCCTGGAAGCGGCGGCCTGCGGCGGCTTCCGCGTTGCCCGGCGCGGGTGGCGGAACCGTCGCGCAGGCGGTCAGGAGCAGCGGCAATGCAAGCGCAAGCGCCCTGGCATGGCGAAGACTCATAGATTGACGTTCAGGCGCGCCAGGGTGCTCTTGAGGGTGTCGTTCTGCGGGTCCTTGGTCTGCGCATCCCGCCACAGCCGCTGCGCGTCTTCCTTCTGGCCTTTCACCCACAAGACTTCGCCCAGATGGGCGGCGATCTCGACATCGGGGCGCAGGTCGTAGGCACGGCGCAGCAGCGTTTCGGCTTCCTTGAGGTTCCCGAGCCGGAATTGGACCCAGCCCATGCTGTCCATGATGAAGGGATCGTCCGGAGCGAGTTTCAGTGCCTTGTCGACGAGGGCGAGGGCTTCCTGCAGCCGGATGTTGCGTTCGGCCAGGGAATAACCGAGCGCGTTGTAGGCGTGCTGGTTGTTGGGCGCCAGTTCCATGATCTTGCGCAGCGCCGATTCCATCACGTCCCACTGGCCGCTCTTCTCGGCGACCATCGCGTAGTCATAGAGCAGGTCGGTGTTGGTGGGGAAGCGCGCGACGCCCGCCTTGAAGACGTTCATCGCTTCCTGCAGCTGGTTGGCGTCGCGCAGGAGCTGGCCTTCCGCGATGACCAGCTGGGCTTCCTCGCGGTCGCCGCTGACGCTCAGCTCGCGCAGCAGCTTGCGCGCGCCGGCCATGTCGCCGCGCTTGGCGATCACTTGCGCGCGCTTGACCTGCGCGTTCAGGTAGGCTTCGCCGGGCTCGATCTGCGCCAGCCACTTGAG
>NZ_DASRXF010000056.1:0-4681 GCF_035654295.1 Noviherbaspirillum sp.
TGGGACCGGGTTTTCGATTTCTTGGAGGCGGGGGTCGGAATTGAACCGGCGTAGACGGCTTTGCAGGCCGCTGCATAACCACTTTGCTACCCCGCCACGGGAGGGTATTGTAACCACAAAACTGAAACGGCGCTGCGCCCACCATCTTGCGGCGATTCATTGCTGCCGCCGGGCCAGCGAGGAAGCCGTGCGCTTCCATTTGAAACTGGAGCGGGAAAAGGGTCTCGAACCCTCGACCTCAACCTTGGCAAGGTTGCGCTCTACCAACTGAGCTATTCCCGCATAAACCTTCATGCGCTTCACAAAACCGGGGCAAAGCCCTCAACCTTGTGAAATAAAAAAGGAAGCTTGTGTAAGCTTCCTTTCAGAATCTTGGAGCGGGAAAAGGGTCTCGAACCCTCGACCTCAACCTTGGCAAGGTTGCGCTCTACCAACTGAGCTATTCCCGCGTCGTTCACAACAGACGCACATTATAGACGTCTGCCGTTTTTTGTCAAGCACACACCGGGATTCAGATGCGCCCTGCCTTCTCTTTGATCAGCGGCCATGCCTTCTGCAGGTAATAGAACATGGACCAGACCGTCAGCACTGCAGCGATGACCAGCAGCCACGCGCCCCATAGACGCGTGTCGATCACGCCGAACAGCGTATCGCTATAGAGCAGCATCGGGATCGCCACCATCTGGGCCGTCGTCTTGATCTTGCCGATCGAGCTGACCGCGACGGATTTCGACGCGCCGATCTGCGCCATCCATTCGCGCAGTGCGGAGATGGCGATCTCACGGCCGATGATGATGAATGCGACCACCGCATTGACGCGGTCGAACTCGACCAGCAGCAGGAGCGCGCCGGCGACCATCAGCTTGTCGGCCACCGGGTCGAGGAAGGCGCCGAAGGCGGAGGTCTCGTTCCAGCGGCGCGCGAGGAATCCGTCGAACCAGTCGGTCACAGCCGCCACGATGAAGATCGCCGTGGAGGCCACGCCTTTCGCATGGGGGGAAAGCCAGGTGTCGGGAAGGTAGAAGACGCCAACCACGAGCGGGATCAGCGCTACGCGCAGCCAGGTCAGCAGGATTGGAATATTGAAGGGCATAGTCGGCGCCAGAGAATAATGGCGATTATCGCGTGGAAACTGCAATCCCCGCAAATCCTGGCGCGACGGCGGCGTCCTTGATGCAACTTTCAGTGCAGCTGCTTGTAGATCTCTTCGGCGAGCTTGCGTGAAATGCCTTCCACCGTGGCGAGCTCTTCGATGCTGGCATCGGCCACACCCCGCAGGCCGCCGAAACGCGCGAGCAGCTTCTGCCGGCGCTTGGCACCTATCCCTTCGATGTCTTCCAGGCGCGAACTCTGCCGGGCTTTCGCGCGCTTGGCGCGCATGCCGGTGATCGCGAAGCGGTGCGCTTCGTCGCGGATCTGGGCGATGAGCATCAGTGCAGCGGATTCCTTGCCCAGTTCGAGCGCCGCGCGGCCATCGGCAAAGATCAGCGTCTCCAGGCCGACCTTGCGCCCTTCTCCCTTTGCCACGCCCACGATCTGGCCGATGTCCAGGCCGAGTTCACTGAACACCTGCCGCGCCATTTCCACCTGGCCCTTGCCGCCGTCGACCAGGACGATGTCGGGCATGACGCCCTCGCCGTTCGCCACTTTTTCGTAGCGCCGGGTCAGCACTTGCCGCATGGCCGCATAATCGTCGCCGGGTGTGATGTCGTTGATGTTGTAGCGCCGATATTCACCGTTCTGCATCGTGTGGTGGTGGAACACGACGCAGGAGGCTTGCGTCGCCTCGCCCTGGGTATGGCTGATGTCGAAGCATTCGATGCGCAGCGCGTCGATGTCTGCGGTATCCAGCGCGAGCGTGTCGGCCAGCGCGCGCGTGCGCGCTTTTTGCGAACCCTGCTCGGACAGCAGGCGCGCCAGTGCTATCTCGGCCCCCTTCTGCGCCATCTCCAGCCACTGGCGGCGCTGCCCCTGCGGCTGGAACACGAGCGAAATCCGATGGCCGCACTGCTCCATCAGCGCCATCATCAATGCCGGCTCATCGAGCTCGACGCTGACGATGATCGTGGACGGAACAAAGAGCTCGATGTAGTGCTGGGCGAGGAACGCCTTCAGCACCTCTGCCTCCACGCCTGCCTCCGTGTCGGCCAGCGCATCGTCGACATGCGAAGGGAAATAAGCCCTGTCGCCCAGATGCCGCCCGCCGCGCACCATGGCGAGGTTGACGCAGGCGCGGCCGCCCTGCACGACGACGGCGATGATGTCGATGTCCGCATCGCCAACCGTCTCCATCGCCTGCTGGTGAAGCACGCGCGAAAGCGCCGTGATCTGGTTGCGCACCGCAGCCGCCTGTTCGAACTTCAGTTCCGCGGCGAAGGCATGCATCTTGGTCTCGAGTTCTTCGAGGACTTCGTTCTGCCGCCCCCGCAGGAACTTGGCGGCATTCTCCACGTCGTGCGCGTAGTCTTCGCGGCTGATCGCATTCACACACGGAGCGCTGCAGCGCTGGATCTGGTGCAGCAGGCAGGGCCGTGTCCGGTTGGCAAACACAGTGTCTTCGCAGGTGCGCAGCTGGAATACCTTCTGCAGGATCTGGATCGATTCCTTCACCGCCCAAGCGCTGGGGAACGGGCCGAAAAACTGGTTCTTCTTGTCCACCGCGCCGCGATAATAGGCCATGCGCGGCACGTTCTGCCCGGTGATCTTCAGGTAGGGATAGGACTTGTCGTCGCGGAAGAGAATGTTGAAACGCGGCTGCAGCGTCTTGATGAGATTGTTTTCGAGCAGCAGCGCTTCCGCCTCGCTGCGCGTGACCGTCGTTTCGAGGCGGGCAATGCGCTCGACCATCATCGCGGTGCGCGGGCTGGCGAGCGTTTTCTGGAAATAGCTCGAAACACGCTTCTTCAGGTCGCGCGCCTTTCCCACGTACAGGAGCTTGCCCTCCTCATCGAAGTAGCGATAGACGCCGGGCAGGTGCGGAAGCGCGGCGACGATTTCAAGAATGGCCGCGCGCGGATCCGGAACCTCTGGAACGACTGTCTCGGACATCTTGCCCCTTATACTCCCGAGAAGGACTCCGCGGTCGCCTTCGCCGCTCGATAGCGCGGATCGTCCTGCAGGGCCTCCCATGCGAGTGCCGGCGACAGCGGCACGAGCGCCGTGACGCGCGCCGCCGAAGCCTTCGCGGCTGGCGTCGCCTTGAGCTTCAGCCCCTGCAGCAGTTCATCCGCCTTATCCGGCGAATTGCAGATCAAGACCATGTCGCAACCGGCGGCGAGCGCCGCATTGGCACCGTCGACCACCCCGCCCGCGACGCTCGCGCCTTCCATGCTCAGGTCGTCGCTGAAGATCACGCCCTGGAATCCGTAATCGCGGCGCAGGATGGACAGCCATTTCTTGGAGAATCCGGCCGGGTTCTTGTCAACCTTGGGGTAGATCACATGGGCGGGCATCACGCCGGCCAGTCCGAGGCCGAGCCAGCCGTAGGGCGCGGCGTCGTCGGCGAGGATTTCCTTGAGGCTGCGCTCGTCGACAGGGATATCGACGTGGGAATCGGCTTTCACGAAGCCATGTCCCGGGAAGTGCTTGCCGCAGTTGGCCATGCCCGCCAGCGCCAGGCCATGGTTGAGGCTCTTGGCGAGCACACTGACCACGCGCGGATCGCGATGGAATGCACGGTCGCCGATCACGCCGGATTCGCCGTAGTCGAGATCCAGCACGGGTGTAAACGAGAGGTCGACGCCGCAGGCGCGCAGTTCCGCCGCGAGGACAAAGCCGATGTCGGTGGCCGCCTTGATCGATGCGAGCACGTCGCGGTCCCACAACTCGCCCAGCTTGCGCATCGCCGGCAGGCGGGTAAAGCCGTCCGTCTTGAACCGCTGAACACGGCCGCCCTCGTGATCGACGGCGATCAGGACGCCCGGACGCGCTTCCTGGATGGCCTGAGTGAGCGCGACAAGCTGCTTCCGGTTTTCATAGTTGCGCGCAAACAGAATCACGCCGCCGGTCAGCGGGTGCTGGATTCGCCTGATGTCGTCATCCGACAGGGTCGTGCCGACGACGTCGAGCATGACCGGGCCAAGTTGCTGCTGAGCGTTTTCCGCCACCTTGTTCATTTTTTCTCCACTATGACGAAGGCCACCGCGTAGTCGGCTTCGTCGGTAATCGACACCTGTGCGGTGAGCCCGTTTTGTTCCATGAATTCCTTCAGCGCGCCGCTGGTGACGACAACCGGCTTGCCGCTGGGCGCGTTCAGCGTCTGCATCGCGCGCCATGTCATCGGCATGCGCATGCCCAGGCCGATGGCCTTGGAAAACGCCTCCTTGGCCGCGAAGCGCGAGGCGAGGAAGCGGATGCCCCGCGCCTCCACCTTTGACTTGCGCCGGTGATATTTGTCCAGCTCCTCCGGCCCGAGGATCTTCTCGGCGAATCGGTCGCCGTTGCGCGCAAGCGCGGCTTCGATGCGTGAGATCTGGATGATGTCGGTGCCGATGCCGTAGATCATTTCTTGTGCAGACCCAGGCGCGCGGCAACCATGATCGCCTTCATTTCCTTGACGGCATTCTTCCAGCCGACGAACAGGGCCTGTGCCACGATGGCATGACCAATATTGAGTTCGGCGATTTCGGCAATGGCGGCGATCGGCTGCACGTTGGTGTAGTGCAAGCCGTGGCCCGCATTC
>NZ_DASRXF010000057.1:0-62643 GCF_035654295.1 Noviherbaspirillum sp.
CGTGCCCTGGGTTTCCTCGATATCCTTGAGCCACATCTTGTGGCTGTCCACCGGATCGACGCTCAGGCCGATAAGCTTGCAGCCGCGCCTGGTGAATTCCGGCTCGATCTTGGCCATGTAGCCGAGTTCAGTCGTGCATACCGGCGTGAAGTCTTTCGGGTGCGAGAACAGGATCGCCCAGTTGTTGCCGATCCAGTCATGAAACTTGATGGGTCCCTGGGTCGTCATGGCACTGAAGTCGGGCGCGATATCATTGATGCGTAAGGACATGGTCGCTCCTTCGATAATCGTTGAATGACGGCGCGGCAACGGAGTGCGTGCGCGGCCGGTTTGCAAAGCACTTGCTGCATGTCACAATGCGACCTCCTTCAGGCATGGGGGCGGCCTGCGCAGGTGCACGTACAGCATAGGAGCGCACTCCCCGCGCGATTTGACTTGTATCAAGCGCCGCCGAACTGCCCATGCCCCACGCCAAGACACCACCATGAAAAAGACCAGACCCACCCCCGGCGCAAAAGCCGCCCCCGCAGAGGATCGGGATGACATCCTCTCCGACCGCCTGGTCGCGCTCGCGCTCGACCTGCGTGAAGCCGGCGTCTACGCCGTGCTGCCCGACGCACTGAAGAAAGCCCAGTCCGAGCTGCGCAGGACGATACGCAAGTGCCTGCAGCAGAAGCGCGAACAGGCGCTGGACGAAGCGCTGGAACGCACCTGGGAAGAAGATGCCGATGCCTACCGCGTCCTGCGCGCGGAAGCCGAGGAACTGTCGGGCACCATCCTCTTGCACAGAGATGAGGGGCCGGACCTGGAGATCAACGCCTTCGTCGTTCCGCTCTTCGTGCACACGACAGGCGGCCTGCGCAGCGACCAGGACTTCCACGACGAGCAAGCCTTCGAACAGTTGCGCGACAGCTTCCAGGAAGGCGGACTGGAGAGCCGCAAGGCGAAAGTGGTGCTGGTCGCCCACGCCTACCATCTCGACGAGATCGAGCACATCGGCTACTGCCACCTGCACGAGATGGTGCATGAAGCGGGTGAAGCGATGACGCGCAAGAAGGCCGTCGCCGCCGATGCCATTGCCCGCAGCATGCGCGGCTGGCCGCCGTCGCAGTTCGGCCCTGACGACAGCGCGATGGAACTGCGCTTCCTGCTCGGCTTCGCACTGAAAACGATGGACGATCCCTTCTACCAGGTGCCCGAGAAGGAAGCCGCCGCCGACCGCTACTTCGCGGCGCGCGCCGAACGCTTCCGCAAGTGGTCGCAAGACGTCGCGCCGCTGCTGCGGCGCTGCCTCGTCAACGACGGGCGGGAAGCGCAGATCGACTTCCTGTACCAGGACCTGTTCCACGGCGGCAGGGATGCGGCGGTGGCGGAACTGGACATGCTGCGCGTACTGTCGGAAGTGCAGCAGGCGCTGGAAGGGCACGCCTGCGGCCCGGACGATGCGCAGGCAATCATCGGTCCCACGGAAGCGGATGACGGAGCGGTGCTGCGCGTGAGCCTGCGCACAAAGGCCGGGGATGCAGCGATTGCTGCCATCGACAAGACAATCGGTCGCACCGAGACGCCGGAAGCGGCGCTTGCCGATCTGGCCGATGCCCTGGACAGCATCGGCATCGGCGAGCTGTACGCGACCAGGCATTTCGACATGGACGGCATGCCCGCGGGCATGCGCCCCTTATCCCGGAAACAAGCATGACACGCAACCGGATCGCACTCTTACTGGCGGCTGCCGCCGTCATCATCGTCGGCGGCATCGTCTTCTTCAGCCAACCCTCGGTTCCCTACATCGATCCCTCCGACCAGCAGGCTGTGGCCAGGGGCAAGGACATTTACACCGCCCAGTGCGCCGTCTGCCATGGCGCAAAGCTGGAAGGACAGCCCGAGTGGCGCAAGCGCCTGCCCAACGGCCGCCTGCCCGCGCCGCCCCACGACGAGTCGGGGCACACGTGGCACCACCCGGACGCGGTGCTCGTCGATATCGTGAAGCACGGCCTCGTACCCGGACGCACCGCCCCTGACGGCTACCAGAGCGACATGCCGGCATACGCGCAAACGCTTTCCGACGCGGACATCAGCGCCGTGCTGGCGTACATCAAGAGCACATGGCCGGCGGAGGTCCGTGCGCAGCAGAAGGAAATGACATTGAACCAGTCGCGCAGGTAAGCGAGACGCTGACGAGAGGATGCTCACCGTGAAACTCAACACAGATCGCATTGATGCCGCAGTATTGGCGCTGCTTCATTTGGGACTCCACGACCGTACGCGCGCGTGGAAGTCTTTTGATTGGGACTCGATGGCTCGCCTGCACGAGAAAGGTTACATCGCAGATCCTGTCGGCAAAGCAAAGTCCGTCATGTTCACGGAAGAGGGACTTCGCGAGTCGAAGCGGCTACTTGAGGAATTGTTCGGAGAGCCGAACAAATGAGTAAGCGGGTAGCGTACGTAGATAGCGTCCTTTGCAAAATGAAAGGAATGCGGCCAAAAAAGGCCCTGACATGGCCCGATACCGTTCACGTAGGGTTGTAAATAAGGGACGTCGTTCCTGCGAAAGCACAAGCAGGAATCCAGTGTCGTTAATTGACACATGCGACCCATGTAAGACGCTGGATCCCGACTTTCGTCGGGATGACGGCGGTAACGCAACACTTCGCAGGGCAGGCATCCGCAACGGCACGGCGAATACTTTAGTGCAAGCAACACATGTGCGTCCGCACTCCCCCGCAAACATTACCAAGAGACAGGAAACTTGAATGGCAAAGAAAGAAAAGCTCGATCCGGAAACCGCCGCGTTGATTCAGTGGTGTACCGAAGTGGAAAAATATCTTGTTGCCGGCGGCGCGACGCTGAGCCAGGCGCAAGAGCATATTGAGGAACAGGTCGAGTGGTTCACCGATATGTTCTATGACGGATTGTCTCCGGAAGAAGCGGCAAAGGCCGCGTTGAATGACTGACGCTCAAACTCCCTGGGATTTGCCCGGTTTGGGCTTCTTGGGCTTCTTCGGTTTTTTCAGCACCTGCCCGCGCGCATCGGTCATCGGCACACGATGTTCCGGCTCGAAGCCTTGCTCGTCGTTGCGCGTCAATATCTGGCGCGTCAATGTTTCGATTGCCGCTAACTGCTGCACCTCGTCTGCGGCTACCAGCGAGATGGCTTCACCGGATGCGCCTGCGCGCCCGGTACGGCCGGTACGGTGAATGTAATCTTCGGCGACGATCGGCAGGTCGAAATTGACCACGAGCGGCAGATCGTCGATATCCAGGCCGCGCGCGGCCACGTCGGTCGCCACCAGCACCTGCACCTCATCGGACTTGAACCGTTCAAGTGCACGCAGCCGGGCGGGCTGAGGCTTGTCGCCGTGGATCGAGTCGGCACGAATGCCCTGTGCGAGCAGTGTTTCCACGAGCTGCTCCACGCCCTTGCGGGTCTTCACGAATACCAGTACCTGGCCCCAGCCGTTCTTCTTCAGCAGATGGCAAAACAGTTCGGACTTGCGTTTCTTGTCGACCGGGATGAGCCACTGCTTGATGCTTTTCACCGTGCTGTTGCGCGGGCTGACATCAATAGTCAGCGGATCGCGCAGCAGCGATGTTGCGAGTGCGCGGATCGGGTCCGAGTACGTCGCCGAAAACAGCAGTGTCTGCCGGCGCTTCGGGAATGCCGCGATCAACGCGTCCAGCTCGCGGGAAAAACCAAGGTCGAGCATCCGGTCGGCTTCATCCAGAACGAGGGCTTGCAGCTGCGTGAACTTGACCGCGTTCTTGCCGTACAAGTCGAGCAGGCGGCCCGGCGTGGCAACCAGGAGGTCGAGGCCTTTGCGCAGCTTCATCATCTGCGGGTTGATGCTGACGCCTCCATAGGCGACGTGGGTGCGCAAGGGAAGATGCCGGCCGTATGCACGAAAGCTTTCATGCACCTGCTCTGCCAGCTCGCGCGTCGGCACCAGTACCAGCGCGCGCACGGCATTGCTGCCCACCGGCGCGCCTTCCGTGCTCAGGCGTTGCAGCAGCGGCAGCGCGAAGCCGGCCGTCTTGCCGGTGCCGGTTTGCGCGGCCACCATCAGGTCGCGCCCGGCGAGGACGGCCGGAATCGCCTGCGCCTGCACAGGCGTCGGGAGTTTGTACTCCAGTGCGTCGAGTGCCTGCAATAGCGGACTGATCAGGCCAAGGGAGGAAAAGCTCATGTGAATGCAAAAAACGGGAACATACGAGAGTGTATCCGTTTGCCCGCAGGCTGACTGCGAGTAAACTCCATACCAAAGCCTGCGCCTGCCGCGATCCAAACATCCCTGTGAGAAATTCCATGTCCGATACGTCCTTCCCGCTTTTTGCCGACCTGAATCTAAGCGCGCCATTGCTGCGTGTGTTGCAGGAGCTTGGCTACGAGTCGCCGTCGCCCATCCAGACCGCCACGATTCCGCTCTTGCTGGAGGGACGCGACGTGCTTGGCCAGGCCCAGACAGGCACCGGCAAGACAGCGGCCTTTGCCCTTCCCATACTTGCGCGCATCGACCTCAAGCAGACCGCGCCGCAAGCCCTGGTGCTGGCGCCGACGCGCGAACTGGCGATCCAGGTGGCAGAGGCCTTCCAGCGCTATGCCACGCATATCCCCGGATTTCATGTCCTGCCGATTTATGGCGGCCAGAGTTACGGTCCGCAGTTGGGAGCGCTGAGGCGCGGCGTGCATGTTGTCGTCGGCACGCCGGGACGTGTCATCGATCACATCGAAAAGGGTTCGCTGGACCTCTCGCAGCTCAAGACCCTGGTGCTCGACGAAGCGGACGAAATGCTGCGCATGGGATTCATCGACGACGTTGAAACCATCCTGCAAAGGACGCCGGAATCGCGCCAGACTGCATTGTTCTCGGCGACCATGCCGCCGGTGATCCGCCGCATCGCACAGACCTACCTGCATAACGCCGCCGAAGTCACGATCGCAGCCAAGACCGGAACAGCCGACAACATCCGGCAGCGCTACTGGCTGGTCAGTGGCATGCACAAGCTCGATGCGTTGACGCGCATCCTGGAAGCAGAGCCGTTCGACGGCATGATCATTTTTGCGCGCACCAAGCTGGGCACGGAAGAGCTGGCGACCAAGCTGCAGGCGCGCGGCTTCTCGGCCACCGCAATCAATGGCGACATGGCACAGCAGCAGCGGGAACGCACGATCCAGCTTCTGAAAGACGGCAAGATCGACATCCTTGTGGCAACCGATGTCGCCGCGCGCGGACTGGATGTGGAGCGCATCAGCCACGTGATCAACTATGACGTGCCGTACGACCCGGAGAGCTACACGCATCGCATCGGCCGTACCGGACGCGCAGGGCGCAGCGGCGAGGCGATCCTGTTCATCGCGCCGCGCGAGCGGAATCTGCTCAAGGCGATCGAGCGCGCCACGCGCCAGCCCGTGGCACGGCTGGAACTGCCAACCATACAGGCGGTGAACGATGTACGCATCGCCAGATTCAAGGACCAGATCGGCGACACGCTGGCCGCCGGCGGCCTGGAAGAATTCCAGTCGCTGATTGAGGACTATGAGCGCGAAAAGAATATTCCTGCCATCGAGATCGCCGCCGCCCTGGCCAAACTCGCGCGGGGCGACGTGCCGCTGTTGCTCGACGAGAAAAGGCGTGAGCCTCAGGACGAACGCACCGGGTCTGCCGACAGGCCAGGCTCCACGCAACGGATGGACCGGGATGCGCGCAACGAACGCGCCAACCGCACGTTCGATCGCCCGGTGAAAGAGCGCGTGGACCGCACGCCGGAGCCTGGCATGCAGACCTTCCGCATTGAAGTTGGCCATGCACACGGCGTCAAGCCGGGCAACATCGTCGGCGCCATTGCCAATGAAGCAGGACTGGATTCCAAGTACATTGGCCGCATCGAAATCTACGATGACTACAGCACACTGGATTTACCGGACAGCATGCCGGATGATCTTCTCAGCCATCTCAAAACGGTGTGGGTCGCCGGCCGGCAGTTACAGATCAGCCGCGAGGGCGAACCGGCGGCAGCGGGCAAGAGCGCGTCCTCAAACGTCGGCATGCGCACCGAAAAATTGTCGCGCAAGGCGCACCCTGAACGCCGCGGCAATGTGGGCATGCAGGGCATGCAAACATATCGCATCGAGGTCGGCCATATACATGGCGTGAAGCCGGCCAATATCGTCGGCGCCGTCGCCAACGAAGCGGCTCTTGACCCCAAATACATCGGCCGCATCGACATCCATGACGACTACAGCGTGATCGAATTGCCGGAAGGTATGCCAAAAGAAGTGTTCGAACAACTGAAGACCGTATCGGTGTCCGGTCAACAGCTTCGCATCAGTCACGCAACCGGACGCCCGGTGAGCGGGAAGAAGTCCGCCGGCAAGGCGCCGTTCAAGGCCAAAACCAATGGCCCGAAGCCGCACCGCAAGGGATCCAAACCGTCCTAAAGGATTGCGCTCCGCAATCAGTCTTTTCGATGGTTGGCCGAAGGCCGGGATGCAATCCCGGCGCAACTCAACCCGTTGATGATTGCCGGGATTTCATCCCGGCCTACCGTGTCGCCCCGCGGCTGCCGCTTGAAGCGGCATAACTAAATTCCTCCGTATCGCCACGCCCCGCTTCGGCACGCACCTCGTCGCGCTTCCTCGCGGAGGCAACGGCGGGCTGCTCGACGAACTCGTGCAGGCGCGCCGACACGCTCGGCGCTGCCCGCAGTTCGGCCTGTACTGCGGCGCGCGTGCGCGTACCGGTGAACTTGCTGTGGTCGACGTAGGGATAAACATCGCCCGCGGCAGCGGAACCGGCGGCGGTGAAGGCAATGGCTGCAAAGATGGACTTCGTGTTCATTTTCAACTCCTGTTGGGTTTTGGTTCGTAGGCTGGGATGCAATCCCAGCACTGTTTCAGCATTTTGGTGTTGCTGGGATTGCATCCCAGCCTACCGTGGCTCACCTGCGCACTTCGAGGATGAGGTTGAACGGCGTCTCAGCGGCGCGGCGGAAGTGCGTGAATCCTGCCTTGCGGAACACTGCTGCCAGGCGCGCCTCGCCGGCCTGCGCGCCCAGCACCGTGTGTCCACCCTCGGCGATGGCATGCGCGCAGCAGATCGTGGTCGAGGCCGCATAGTAGAGACGGGCGACGGGCGAAATATTGTCTTCGGTGCGATCGTTGGCGAACGGCTCGACCAGCAGGATCGTGCCGTCCGGCGCCAGCGCCTCGGCTGCGTGGCGCGCGGCAGCCACCGGGTCTCCAAGGTCGTGCAGGCAGTCGAAGAAGCAGATCAGCCCATAGTTGTTGCCGGGGTAGTCCGACGCGCGTGCAACATCGAAGCGGAGCCGCGGCGACAGACCCGCGTTGGCAGCGATGCCTCTTGCCTCATCGATAGAATCCGCATGCGCGTCGAACCCATGAAAGCGCGAGCGCGGAAATGCCTGCGCCATCAGCACGCTCGAGTGGCCGTAGCCGCAACCGATATCGGCCACGCTGATGCCCGAATGGAGTTTCTCCACGACGCCCTCGAGCGCCGGCAGCCATTCCGACAGCAGGCTGCCGCGGTAGGCGTTGCGGTAGAACGCCGAGACGCCGCAAAAGAGCCGGCCATGGTGATCGCCCCATGCGACGCCGTTGCCGGTGCGGAAGGCCTCGAGCGCCTTCTCTTCGTCGAACCACATGGATGCCGGTACATTCCACGCATTGGGGATATATACTGGACTGTCTTCATCGGCCAGGACCATCGCTTGCTCTGGCGCAAGCTCGTAGGTGTCGCTGACGGCATGGTAGTTGACATAGCCGCCCGCGGCCTGCGAATTGAGCCATTCGCGCACATAACGTTCGGCACATCCGGCGCGTTGTGCAAGCTCGGCGGAAGTCAGCGGCCCGGCGCCGGCAAGCGCCTTGTAAAGACCGAGCTTGCTGCCGAGACTGACCATCACGCCGCCGTAACCGGCGGACAGGTCGCCGATGGCGCGCATGACAAAGGATTCGAGTTTGGTTTGATCAATCACGGATGCGTCCATGCTTATTACCTCCAGGTGGGTTATCGTCCGGTTCAGACTGCGAGCACAGAATCGCATGCGGGCCGCATGCGGGGCAGAGCCGGATGCGCCCGAAATCGGTTCGTTTGTGCCACGGACGGGCTTGCCTCCCTGCACGGAGGGACAGCGATGAACGCGCCCTCTCTGCACGCCGGCCCGGACCCGCGCCACGTCAGCCTCGTTGCACTGCCGGATGCGGTGGTTTCCACGCTGACAGGCATCTTCGACGTCATGAACGCCTTTGCGCTGCTGGGCATGCCGGGCACGTCTGCGCAGCCGCCCTTCCAGATCCAGATCGTGGGCGAAGAGACGGGGCCGCTGGAGTTGGCCAGCGGCGTGCCCGTCAAGGTGCAGCGCGCAGTCGCCGACATCGACGCCACCGACATCGTGATCGTCCCGTCCATCCTGCTCGGGGCGCATGGGTGGGAGCCGGCCCGCTACCCGCGGCTGGTCGCATGGCTGGAGAGGATGCATCGGCGTGGTGCCTTGCTGTGTTCGGCGTGCTCTGGGATTTTCCTGCTGGCCGAGACCGGCCTGTTCGACGGCCGCGATGCCACGGTACATTTCGGTTACGCCAGGCAGTTCAGCACCGCATTCCCTGCCGTTCCGATTCATCCCGAGCGCGTGCTGGTCGTGTCGGGCGTGCGCGAAGAACTGGTGAGCTCGGGCGCGTCGATGAGCTGGCATGACCTCGTGCTCTACCTGATCGCCCGTTATGTCGGGGCCACCGGCGCCCAGGAAGTCGCGCGCATGTTTGCGCTGCAGTGGCACCAGGACGGGCTCACTCCCTACATCGTATTCGAAGGCCGGCGCGACCACTCGGACGGCGACATCCGGAGCGCCCAGCAATGGCTGGAAACGCATTTCCCAGTCGCCCATCCGGTCGAGGAAATGATCAAGCGATCGCGCCTCGCCGAACGCACGTTCAAGCGCCGCTTCACCGACGCCACCGGCCTCACTCCACTTTGCTACGTGCAGCGCTTGCGAATAGAGGATGCCAAGCGCCGGCTGGAGCGCACCGAGGTATCCATTGATGAAATCAGCTGGCAGGTCGGCTATGAAGACCCTGCCTTCTTCCGCCGATTGTTCAAGCGAACGACCGGGCTGGCCCCGGGGGACTACCGCAAGCGCTTTCGGATTCCGGATTTCGCGCGTGCCTGATGCAATCGGGAGCGGATTGCCGGGATTTCATCCCAGCCTACGCGGTCATGACGCTCACGGCACGTTCAGCCTGCCCACCACATCCACGCGCTCGCCGGGCTTCGCCGGCGCCTTCACGACCACGATTTCCCCGGAAGCCACCGGCTCTCCGGTGAGCGCGCTGATATTGACCTGGTGCGTCACCAGCATCACATTGCGCGGCGGTCGCACGCTTTGCACGAAGTCCTGCACCTGCTCCGTCTGTTCGTCGCGGCGGCCCGGTGCGTCGAAGAAGGAATTGAGCGCCGGCCACACCGTCGCATTATCAAAAGCGAGCGTGGCCGTGTCCATGCAGCGGCACCATGCGCTGCTGCGCACCTCGTTCACGACGATGCCCCGCGTGCGGAAGGCCTCGCCGGTGCGGCGGGCCTGCGCCCTGCCCTCCGACGAAAGGTTGCGCTGCGTGCGGCAATCGGCCAGCGTATAGCCCGGCGGGTCGCCGGTGCCGGGTTCGGTTTGCGCATGCCGCATCAGCAGGACGTAACCGCCCTTTCGCAACTGCTCCCATACCGCATCGGCCGCTGCCGCGCCGGAACACAACAGCCCGAGGATGAAACCGATTGCCGCTCGTCGCATATCGTCTCCTTGGAACGCGTCACGTCCCTCATGAAGCTATAATCGGGCCAACAATTTCCCATCTTTCCCACTAGGTAGCCCGCATCCATGCGTTTTTCCGTACTGCATCAATACCTGTTGCCGAAACAAGCCCTCACCGCGCTTGCCGGACGTTTTGCATCTGCAGGAGGCCGCTTCACGCCGCATGTAATCCGATGGTTCGCCAGGAAGTATGGCGTGAATATGGAAGAGGCGCACAACCCCGACCTGGCGAGCTATCCGAGCTTCAACGAATTCTTCACCCGCGCGCTGCGCGAAGGGGCTCGTCCGCTGGCCGACGCCGACTTCATCTGCCCGGTTGACGGCGCGATCAGCCAGTTCGGCGGCATCGAGCACGACCAGATCTTCCAGGCCAAGGGCCACCGCTATTCGACCGCCGCGCTGCTGGGCGGCGACAGCGCGCTTGCAGCGCAATTCGACCACGGCAGCTTCGCCACGCTCTACCTGAGCCCGCGCGACTACCACCGCATCCACATGCCCTGCGACGGCAAGCTGCTGCGCATGATCTACGTGCCGGGTGCGCTGTTCTCCGTGAACCCGGCGACCGCGCGCGGCGTGCCCGGCCTGTTCGCCCGCAACGAGCGCGTGGTGTGCGTGTTCGACGGACCGCACGGGCCGTTCGTGCTGGTGCTGGTCGGCGCCACCATCGTCGGCAGCATGGCGACGGTATGGCACGGCGTGGTCAACCCGCCGCGCAGCGGGCAGGTGCGCGAGTGGCAGTATCATGACAAGGACATCGTGCTGAAGAAGGGAGCGGAAATGGGCCGTTTCCTGCTCGGCTCGACCGTGGTCATGCTCTACCCGAAAGGCGTGATCGAATTCAATCCCGAGTGGCTGGCCGAGCGCGCGATCCGCATGGGCGAGGCCATGGGACACAAGCCGGCCGCCTGAACCCGCCATGATGCACCGCCAATCCGTCCTCGATTTTTCCACCACGGGGCGCGGCACCCGCAACATCACCGATGCCGTCGCCCGCGTGGTGACCGATTCCGGGATTGGCACAGGGATCGTGCACGTCTTCGTGCAGCACACCAGCTGCTCGCTCATCATCACGGAAAATGCCGACCCCGACGTGCGGCGAGACCTCGAAACCATCGCCGGCCGGCTCGCGCCGGATGGCGACCCGGCCTATCGGCATGACCTGGAAGGGCCCGACGACATGGCCGCGCATGCGCGCAGCGTGTTGACGGATACGGGGTTGAGTGTTCCTGTCGGCGGGGGTCGCATGCTGCTTGGTACCTGGCAGGGGATTTTTCTTTGGGAGCATCGGACGGAGCCGCAGCATCGAAGGGTGGTGGTGACTGTGCTGGGGGTGTAGGTGGTTGGGAGGTGGGTTTCGCTGCGCTCTACCCACCCTACCGTCCTTTATAAAGAACCGTAGTGTGAGTAGGGCGGTACCGTAACAAATAAAGAACCGTAGGGTGGGTAGAGCGAAGCGAAACCCACCTGCGCATAAAAGGCGCGAGCCCGCATCTATTCCCCATCCTTGACCTTGATCCCATCCTGCTGAAACGATTGCGACAACGCCTCGCGCGCCGCCTGCGCAATCGACACCCGCTTCGTTTCATCGCGGAAATGCGGGAAAAGCGCCTCCAGCGTAGCGTAGTTGTGCTCCCTGAACCGGTTGCGCGCCAGTTCTGCCGTCTGCGCATCCATCCCCATCTGCAGCAGCGCTATTTCCGCAATCACGAGCGCGGACTCGAAGGTTTCCCGTTCAATCAGTTCCACGCCACGGCTCCGCAACTCGAAAACGTGCGTAACGTCGCGCGCCCGGCACAACAACTTGAGGTGCGGGAAATGCGAACGCACGAGGTCGGTCAGCTTGAGGTTGCTGTCGACATCGTCGATCGCATTGACAAGCAGAATCGCCTTGTCGGCCTCCGCCGCCTTCAGCAGGTCGAGCCGCGTGGCGTCGCCGTAGTACACCTTGAAGCCGAAGCGGCGCACGGTGTCGAGCAGGTCGGGGTCGTTGTCGAGCACGGTGATCTTGATGCCGGAGGCGGTGAGCATGCGGCCGACGATCTGGCCGACGCGGCCGAACCCGGCAATGATCACGCGCGCGCCGTCCGGCTCGATGACGTCCACCGGGCGCGGCGGTGTTCCGTGGAAGGCCTTGGCGAGGCGGTTGCCGGCGGCAAGGGCCAGCGGCGTGAGCGCCATCGAAAGCGCCACGGCGAGCGGCAGCATGTCGTTCCACGGCGCCGGCAGCACCTTGGCATCGCGCGCGACGGCGAAGACGACGAAGGCAAATTCGCTGCCCTGCGCAAGCAACGCGGCAAACGGCCAGCGTTGCACGGCGGCGATCGGCAGCACGCGCGCGATCAGGCCGAGGGTGAGCATCTTCAGCGCCATGTAGCCGACCGTCAGTGCGACGATCGTGAGCGGCGCGGCGGCGAGCAGGCCGAGGTTCATCGACATGCCGACCGAGGTGAAGAACAGACCGAGCAACAGTCCCTTGAACGGTTCAAGGTCGGTCTCCAGCGCCTTGCGGTATTCGGATCGCGCGAGCAGGACGCCGGCGAGGAAGGCGCCGAGACCCATCGACAGGTTGGCCAGGGTCATAAGCTGCGCGATGCCGAGCACCAGCAGCAGGGCGAATGCGGTGAAGATCTCGCGCAGCCGCGTGCCGGCGATGAGGCGCAGCGCGGGGCGCATGGCATAGCGGTTGAGGAGGTAGACCGCCGCGACGGCCGCCGTGGCGCGCATCCAGTCGAAGCCCTCCCCTTGCCCGGCCTGCGCGCCCAGCAGGGGCACCAGCACCAGCAGCGGGATGGCGGCCATGTCCTGGAACAGGAGGATGGCGAAGGCGTTCTTGCCGGCGGGGGTATTGTCGAGATGCTTTTCCTGCATGCTTTGCACAGCGATGGCGGTCGACGACAGCGACAGCGCAAGGCCGGCCACGAGTGCCGCGACCGGCGGCAGCCCGGCGAGCGCAATGCCGGCTGCCAACACGGCGCCGCAGGCCGCCATCTGCAGGCTGCCGCCGCCAAAGACGATGGTCCGCATTTCCAGCAGTTTCCTCGGCTGCAGTTCCAGGCCGATCAGGAACAGCATGAGCACCACCCCGATCTCGGCGACGTGGCTGATGACCTCGACATTCTTCACGATCGCCAGCCCCCAGGGACCGATGATGCATCCGCCAAGGAGGTAACCGAGGACGGCCCCTAGTCCCAGGCGGTGCGCCAGCGGAACGAGCAGGACAGCCGTTAGAAGGAAGACAACGGGAGTGAGCAGCAGGTCGTGCATGAAGGTTTCCGGTTCTGGCGCGATTGGGTTTCAGGTTCGGTGCAAAGGGATATATATTAAAGAGGAAACCCCGGGCAAGTTTGCACCGGCTGTTAACTTTCTTTCCATTATCGATGCAACATCATCGCCACGATACGCCGGTCTTCCTGGCTACCGCGGAACCGGGCCGCAAGCAGCGCCAGCTTGCGCTTGCGGTCTTCGGCGTGTCGCTGGCCTTCTTCCTTGCCGCCGTGCCGTTCGCGAAGATGCAGCTGCCGCCGGTTGCGGCGTTCATCCCGGTCTACCAGTCGGCGCTCGTCGTGAGCGACCTGATCACGGCGGTCCTGCTGTTCGGTCAGTTCCGCATCCTGCGCTCGCGCGGCCTGGCGTTCCTCGCCACCGGCTACCTGTTCACCGCGTTCATCGCGGTGGCGCATGCGCTGACCTTTCCCGGCCTTTTCGCACCCGGCGGCCTGTTCGGCGCGGGGCCGCAAAGCACGGCCTGGCTGTACATGTTCTGGCATGCCGTCTTTCCGCTGTTCGTGATTGCCTATGCGCGATCCGGTCAGAGGCAGATTGCCCGCACCGGCGCCTGCATCGCCGCCTGCATCGCGGGCGCCCTGGCGCTCGCGGGCGGCGCGCTGCTGACCGCGACTTCCGGGCAATCGCTGCTGCCGGCCATCATGGCGGGCAACCGCTATACGCCATCGATGATCGTGGTGGTGTCGGCCACCTGGGCGTTCAGCGTCCTGGCCATGTTCTTCATGTGGCGCCGGCGCACCCATACCGTGATCGACCTCTGGCTGACGGTGGTCATGAGCGCCTGGCTGTTCGATATCGCGCTGTCGGCGATGCTGAACCACGGGCGTTACGACCTCGGCTTCTATGCCGGCCGTATCTACGGGCTGCTGGCGGCCACCTTCGTGATGGTCACCCTGCTGCTGGAGAACGGCGTGCTTTACGCGCGGCTGGCCGAATCGAACACAAGGGAGCGCGAACGCGCCGCCGAGCTCGAACGCCTGGGCGGCAACCTGGAACAGGCCAACCACCTGCTGGCGGCGAAGAACCGCCAGTTGCAGGAAGCGAGCCGCCTGAAGTCCGACTTCCTCGCCAACATGTCGCACGAGCTGCGCACGCCGCTCAATGCGATCATCGGATTTTCGGAAGTGCTCAAGGATGGACTGGTCGGCAAGCTCGAAGCGCAGCAGAAGGAATACATTGCCGACATCCACGGCGCCGGCAAGCACCTGCTGGCGCTGATCAACGACATCCTCGACCTGTCGAAGGTCGAGGCCGGCAAGATGACGCTGGAACTGGAACCGGTTCCGGTCGAGATGCTGGTGCGCGAGTGCCTGCATGTGGTGCGGGAGCGGGCATCGGCGCAGCGCCTGGAGCTGACGGCGGATATCGAGGACGACCTCGACGATGTGCTTCTCGACGCGCGCAAGACGCGCCAGATCCTCTACAACCTGCTGTCCAACGCCGTAAAGTTTACGCCTGAGGGCGGCACGGTGCGCCTGTGCGCGCGCAAGGCGGGCGGCGAGCGCTTCCCGCAGGGACGCTTCGCGCATTACCTGGAGCTGTCGGTGACCGACAGCGGGATCGGCATTTCGCCACAGGACCAGGCGCGCCTGTTCCAGCCCTTCACGCAGATCGACAGCCGGCTCTCGCGCCGTCATGAAGGCACCGGCCTCGGCCTGGCGCTGCTCAAGCGCTTCGCCGAATTGCACGGCGGCGACGTGATGCTGCGCAGCGCGCCGGGCGAGGGCTCGACCTTCACCGTGCTGCTGCCATGGCGCCAGGGAGATGAACCGGCCGCGCCCGTGCCGGAAGCGGCCTCCGGCTGCATTTCCGTACGCAACGATGCGCCGCTGGCGCTGGTCATCGAAGACGATGAAAAGTCGGCCAGCCTGTTGCGGCTGCAGCTCGAGGGCGGAGGATTCCGCATGGTATGCGCCGGCACCGCGGAAGCGGGCCTGGAAGCCGCGGCCCGCGAACGGCCCGACGTCATCATCCTGGACCTCCTGCTGCCCGGCATGAACGGTTGGGAAGCGCTGGAACGGCTCAAGCGCGATCCGGAGCTGTGCGCGATCCCGGTGGTCATCGTTTCCATCCTCGCCGACGGCAACCATGGCCTGTCGCTGGGCGCGGCGCGCGTGCTGCAGAAACCGGTGGGCCGCGCAGACCTGCTTGAGGCGCTGGAAGCGATCGGCTTCGGCACCAGCGGCCGTGAAAAGCGCACGGTGCTGGTGGTGGATGATGATCGCAAGGCGGTGGAACTGGCGCGCACCCATCTCCACGCCGCCGGATACCAGGTCGTTCCCGCCTATGGAGGCCGGCAAGGCATCGCCCTGGCGAAGCACCGCCGGCCCGACCTCATCGTCCTCGATCTCATGATGCCGGAAGTGAACGGCTTCGATGTGGTGGAGGCGCTGAAGGACGATCCCGCCACGCGCGCCATCCCGGTGGTCATCCTGACGGCGCAGCAGATCGCCGCCGAAGACCGGCTGCTGCTCAACGGCCATGTGCAGGAGATCATGCAGAAGATGGAGTTCAACCACGGCCGCTTCATCGGCGAGGTGCGGCGGGCGATGCCCGGGAAGGGGTGCTGAAATGATGCTCACACGCCCGACGCCAGCTTCTCCGCCCCGAGGATGGCATTGAGCAGGCTCGCAAGGTTCGCCGCCGCCGCACTCAGCTGGGCGGTGACGGCGGGCCTGAAGCGCTTGTCATAGGCGGCCTTTCCCTCCCACGAAACCCTGAACCTGTTGCCGTCGATGCGCTCGGTAATGCGCAGGTTGTCGTACGCGGCGCGCGCATGCAGCAAGGCGCTGTTGGCCCAATGCTCGGCCCAGCGCGCGGGCGGCAGGGTATCCCCCAGTCCGACAGCCGCTTCGCTGTTCAGCGCGCGCTGCTCCTCGACCATCGCCAACAGACGTGTGATGAAGCGCCGCTTGATTTCCGTACCGGTCTCCCCGTCTGCTGCGGCACCGTGCGCGATGCTGCCGGGCAGGCGGCTGTCCCAGTAGGCATGCAGGCTGACGCCGCCAGACACGGGCAGGATGAGGCTGTTGCCGCCACGATCGTGCGCGAGGCGCTTTTCGCGGATCAGCTGCGGATCGGACACGAGCTGCGGGCGTGCACCCGTGGTGTCGATGAAGCCGCAGCCCACATGCAACGGCTGGTGCACGTCGCCCACGAGATGCACCAGCCAGCGCAAGGCGTTCAATCGGCTCATGACTTTCGAATCGCCCTGCAGCACGCGCACCACGATGCTGCTCATCTGCACGACATCGTCATCGCGCGTGAACTCCAGCCGCGCCGCGTCGGCGTAGCTCTTCACGCCCAGGGGCAGGTTCACGTAATGCCAGTCGCGGCTCTCCTCGTTCGGGAAATCACGCAGGAATTGCGCGGTATCGAGGTCGGTCGCGCCGCCCGTTCCGCCCCGGATGCGGTCGGCCCAGCCGGCGATCTCCTGCAAAGTGGCGTGTCCCAGCGGGGTGAGGAGACGTTCCACTTCCTCGCGCGCACGCTGGTTCAGCAGGCGGTCGGCGGCGCCGGCGATGAGTTCGTGGCGCGAGATGCCCCAGAACTCGGATGCATACAGCGTGTCTTCGCGCGGCGCTGCTTCTTCCGCGACGCGCACGCTTGCAGAGTGTGCCGGGCGTGCCGGGCGTGCGCTCGTGCCGCGCATCGGCTCAAGGCTGTCGAAAGCCATCTGCACCGCCGCGCCGGCATCGACGCAGCCGTAGCCGTGATAGATCGAATGCCCCTCTTCATCATAGGACTCGAGATCGCCCATCCGGCGCGCGGTGGTCTGCAGGATTTCCTTCACCTGCCGGGCGCTGAGCGCGGGATTGACCGACAACACCAGCGCGCAGATGCCGGCCACCAGCGGCGTCGCGCTCGACGTGCCGCCGAAGCTGCGGGTGTAATCGCCGGCCTCGTAACCCGCCTCGTAGGTGACGCCCTGGTGCTGGAAGGTGCCGCGCACATCGGAGGTCAGGATGCCGCGCCCGCCCGCGCCGCTCGAAGGCGCGCAGATGGAGATCTCCTTGCCGAAGTTCGAGTAATTCGATTTCTGGTCGCGGCTGTTGCTGGCGGCCACGGCAATGACGTCGGGATGCGTGGCGAAGCCGTCGACGGTGCCGCCCTGCGGATCGTTGATGTCGTGGTTGGCATTGCCGGCGGCGAACACGATCACGCAGCCGAGCCCGTTGCGACCCTGCGTCGCGCAGTCGGCGATCGCCTCGTCCATCATGGTGGACAGGGTGAACTCGTCGGCCGCCACGCCCCAGCTGCAGCTGACCACCCATGCGCCCTGCGTCGCGACATAGCCGAACTGGCGCCGGATGGTGTCGTCGGAGATCGAGCTGTTCCAGCGTACCGGCATGAAGCGGCAGCCGGGCGCGGCGCCGATGATGCCGCCGCCGCTCGGGTTGCCGATCGCGACACCGGCGCAGGCCGTGCCGTGGTAATCGCCGTGTCGGGTGTCAGGATGAAATCGCCTGGGCGCGGGATTGTCGGTGTTGGTCGTGAAGTCCCAGGGCGCGACGACCTTGCTGCTGCCCGAGAGGTCGGGATGCGACAGGTCGAAGCCATCGTCGATCACGGCTACGATGCATGCCGGCGAACCGAGCGACTGCATGCGCTGCCACGCCGCCACGACGCGCGCATCCGCACCCTGCTTCAGGCCGAGGGAAGAGCCGAACTGCATGCCGTCGTTCTTCAAGTGCCACTGCTCCTGCAGGAAGATGTCGGCGGGCATCTGGAAGGCCATGAGCTGGCCCGGGGTGGCGAGGTCGGGCTCGGCCAGCGCCACCACGCTGCCGTCCTGCTGCAGCTTGGCGGCGATCTTCAACGGGTTCGGCGCGTCGGGCGTGGTACGCACGGTGAAGGTCTCGACCGTGCTGCCGTCCGGTTTCTGCTTGACCGAGGACTCGACGATCTCGAGATGGTTGTCGTCGAGGACTTTCTGCCGCTGGTCGAGGGTGCAACCGGGCGTGAAGCGCAGCGTGATCCTGCCGGTGGGGACGATGGGCGCACTGCTGCGTGGCGTGTGGTAGACGTGCGTGCCAGCATCGACGAGGTAGTGGCGGCGCAGCGTGTCGAGGGTTTCCTCCATCGTCTCCTTCGTCGCGCGCAGCTTGACGATCTCGAACCCGCCGATGCGCGCGCCGGTGTCCAGCGCTGCCGCCGCCACCGGCACGGCCGCCAGCACTTCCTCCACTTCCGCCCGGGAAGCCGGACGGATGGCGATGAGATCATCGCTCTTGACCAGGTTGACCGTTCCGCGGCCGCGTTTGAGGCTTACCGTGTCCATCGCTGTTCCCTTCTCGCTGTTCGTATTCTCACTCCAGCTTAGACGTCCGCATCCCGGCGCCGCTGATCTGCGCCAAAGCCGGTGTCCGGGAACGCCGTTTCCTTGCAATCGAAGAAAGCCTGTGATCGAATGAGGCCGTGCCGCGGTTATGGATTGGCAAGCTTGATCGATGACAACGGCTTTTCCCAGTAGCTTGATGAAGGCAAGGACCCGAAGGCTGCCATCATGAACACTCCCCTATCCGGCATCGAATCCTGGGCCGCATTCCTGGCGGACCGCGAACTGCCTGTGCTGCGCCACACCGCCCACGCGCTTCTCGCGGCGCGCGAACGCATGGACCGCATCGACGTGCGCGAACTCGCCGACATCGTGCTGCACGACCCGATGATGACCGCGCGTGTGCTGCGCTTTTCCGCCGCCCATCGCGGCCGCAGGCAGCTGCAGGATATGTCGACCGTCGAGCACGCGGTGATGATGCTCGGCGTGGAACCCTTCTTCCGCCATTTCGCGGAGTTCGAGCTCATCGAGAACCACATGAATCCGCAGGCGCTGCTCGGCCTGCTGCATGTGGTGCGGCGTGCGCAGCGCGCCTCGCATTACGCGCTGGAGTGGGCCGTGTGGCGCTGCGACCTCAACAGCGAGGAAGTGGCGATCGCCGCCCTGCTGCACGACCTCGCCGAGATGCTGCTGTGGTGCTGGGCGCCGGAGGCGGCGCTGAAGGTGCAGGCGCTGCAGCATGCCGATCCGGCACTGCGCAGCGCGGATGCGCAAACCGCTGTGCTCGGCTTCCCGCTGAACGCGCTGCAGGCACTCGTATGCCGCAACTGGGAACTGCCCGAGCTGCTCCTGACCCTGATGGACGACACCTGCTGCGAGAAGCCGCGCGTGAAGAATGTGAAGCTTGCGGTGGACCTTGCGCGGCACAGTGCGCATGGATGGGATGACCCGGCGTTGCCGGACGATTTCCGCGCGATTGCGCGGCTGATGAACGTCGACGAAGACAGCGTGCGTGTGCGTCTCGGATTGCTGGCAGCGGAGCGTGAAGAAAAGGATAATTGATACGCATCGAACGCGTTACGCAATGTAACATCTCGCCCGCGATTTCCGTGTAAGATGCGAACCCATGCAGCCGTCGGAGTGAGACCAAGGTTTTCAAAAGAACAGGCTGCATCCACCGGAGCCGGCGGGAGGAATGTAGTACCGGCACCAATTCAGGGCCTCCGCATCGCATCGATGCGGGGGCCTTTTCATTTCATGCGATGTTCATGCGCGCCTGCTGTCTGCCGCAAAGGGCGCTGCAATCCGCAAGTCTTGCACGAACCTGCGCCAGGCTTCCTCGCGCGCGGTATCCGGCATGCGCAGCAGGTAGGAAGGATGCACGGTGATCAGCACCTGCATGCCGCCGTGCAGCGGCATCAGCCTGCCGCGATTGGCTTCGATGGGCGTGGCGCGCCCGAGCAATGCGCGCGCGGCGGTCGCGCCCAGTGCTACCACCAGCTCGGGCGCCACGAGTTCGAGTTCGCGCTCCAGCCATTGATGGCATGCGCCGATTTCCGCCTCGCCCGGTTTCTTGTGCAGGCGGCGCTTGCCGCGCGGCTCCCATTTGAAATGCTTGACGGCGTTGGTGAGATACACGCTGCCGCGCTCGATGCCGGCGGCACGCAGGGCTCGGTCTAGAAGTTGTCCGGCGGGGCCGACGAAGGGATGGCCCTGGCGGTCTTCCTGGTCGCCGGGCTGTTCACCGACGAACATGATGCGTGCCTGTTCCGGGCCTTCGCCGAACACGGTCTGTGTCGCGTTGGCCCACAGCGGGCAAGCCTTGCAGTCGTGCGCGGCGACGCGCACGTCATCGAGATCGCCCTCATCGGGCGCCACGCGCGGCGGCGCCTGTTTCGGGAGGCGCGGAGCGCGCTTGCGTTCGGGGGAGTTTGGTGTCGGCATGGGTCGCGATGAGAACGGGCCGGTATCGTTGTGATTTCCGGCCTGCGCATTCGTTCACGACCGCACGCGTCAGAAGTATTTCTTCACGACCTCGCCGAACGCTTCCTCGGCGGACTTGCCCTGCTTCATGAGCTGGGTGATCTCTTCGGTGTGCTGGGAGATGGTGGGCGGCAGTGCCTGCCGGTTGTTGCGGTAGTACTCGTAGCGTTGCGCGGCATACTGCTCTTCGAGCTTGGCCGCACTCGTACGCGTGCCCGTGCCGCCGCCGGCACGCGCGACGCGCGGCGTGCGGGATGTGGAACGCGGACCGAGGCCAAGCCCCGAGGTTGCCGCCTTGACCTGCTCCAGCGTAAACACCTGCGTCGCATTCGCGCCGACAAACTCATGGCCTTCCGGCCGCAGCAGATGATGGTTGCTGTCGAATGCCATCGTCTTGCCGAGGGTGTTCGTGATCTGGTAGCTCGGCGCGGGCCCGCCCGTGACCAGGGAAAACTGGACGCGGTCGCCGTAGTCGGCCATCTTTGCCATCACGTCCTTGAGGAATTCGACTGAAAGGGAATCGACGTTCCCGTTCCAGCGCTTGCTTCTGGTTGCCAATGTGTTGCCTTCAAAAAAGTTGCGGGGTTCAGTCCCGTCCATGCGAAATGGACGAGGAAGGGGCGAATTATCGCCCATCCCGCGCCTGAATGGTTTGATCCATGAGCAATGGAGAGGATTTCGCGATGCCGCCGTACAAGTTCGTCTGTCAGGCTTGACGGCGGACTTCCCCTTCTTCAGCCCTCCGCCAGCACCTGGCGCAGCGCCTGCTCGAACACATCCACCGGCTGTCCGCCGGAGATCAGGTAGCGGTCATTGAGGATGACGGCAGGCACGGAATGGATGCCCTGTTCGAGGAAGAAATTTTCCTGCTCGCGGGTTTCGGCCGCATAGGCATCCGATGCGAGGATCTCGCGCGCACGCGCCGCGTCCAGCCCCACCTCCCCGGCCAGGCGGACCAGCACCTCGTGCGAGCCCGGATTCTCGCCCTCGGTGAAGTAGGCCTTGAACAAGGCGTGCTTGAGTTCGCGCTGCCTGCCCTCTTCCGCGGCCCATGCCAGCAGGCGGTGCGCGTCGAAGGTGTTGTAGATGCGGCCGCGCTTGTCCATGTTGAAGGTGAAGCCGACCTCTTCTCCCCGGGCGCGGATCATGTCGCGCGTGTGCTGCGACTGCTCGGGGCTGGCGCCGTATTTCTCGGTAAGGTGCTCGTTGATGTCCTGCCCTTCGGGCACCATCTGCGGATTGAGTTCGAAGGGCTGGAAGCTCAGGTCGGCCACCACCTCGTCGCCGATGCGGTCCAGCGCCTTCTCCAGCGCATGCAGGCCGATCGCGCACCATGGGCAGGAAACATCGGAGACGAAGTCGATCTTCATCACTTGCGGCATTGCATCCTCCATTGGCACATGTCAATGGACGCAGTGTACTCTTTTGGCGGGCTGCCTGCGGCGCGGGGACGCTTTATCCATTAAGATATGCCGCCTTCACAATCAAGATTTGCGAGCGACAATATGCAGCTGAACGACTTCCTGAAGAAACTGAACGACGATCCCGCAGCGGTCACCTTCGACGACACGATGGCAACCATCGCCGCACACTACGAATTCACTCCCGCCGCATTCACCAACGGCGACACGCGCAACGAAGCCGGCCAGAATTCCGGCTCCTGCAAGCTGTTCGCCTTCGCGCAGCTCAACGGCCTGTCGAAGGAACAGACGCTGACCTGCTTCGGCGCCTACTATCGGGAGGACGTGCTGAAGAACCCGCAGGGCAGCGACCACCAGAACATCCGCAACTTCATGAAGTATGGCTGGGATGGGCTGAAGTTCGACAGCATGCCGCTGAGCGTGAAAGGCGCCTAGCAACGACAGGCGCTCAAGCGCGCATTTCGGATGTCGTCGGATCGATCACCCGGTGCACCGCCGCGACGCTGGTGACCGGGAATCCGCCCCGCTGCGCATGCTCGCGCACCAGATCTTCCGATTGCGCGATGTACACGCAATAGATCTTGTTGTCGGTGACGTAGCTCTCCTGCCACTGGATGGACGGCCCCATGTTCTGGAGGACATCGCAGGACTTGGCGGAAATGCTTCGCAATTCCTCGTCGGACAGTTTTCCGGCGTCCGGCAATTCCCGTTCGATCACGTATTTGGGCATGGCGGCCTCCTTGCAGGGACAGACGGGCGCGCATGTTCGCGCCGTCACACCACCATAGGCGCATGCACGCCACCTCCCTTGAGCCAGCGCAAAGAGTGCCGGGTTTCACACCGGCATGCCGTTCAAGGCGGAGAGCCGTCGTCCCTGCCGGCGGCGCCGAGCGCGTCCGAGCCGGCAAATCCGGTCGCCGTCCCGGTGTCCGACCCGGTGGCACTGCTGACGCCGGAAACCGCCCCGCCCGCAATCCCCGTGCGCGGCGGCGAGCGGTCGGGTTCGGACGGCGTCGATACCTGCTTCACCACCTGGCCTGCATCGCCCGCCTTCGTCGCCACGTCGCCGATCGATACGATGCCGACCAGGCGCTGCGCGTCGTCGTGCGACACCACCGGCACGCGCCGGATCTGCGTATCGGCCATTTGCCGCATCACATCGTCCAGCGGCTGGTCCTCGAAACACCAGCGCACGTCGGTACTCATCACCTCTTCCACATGCGCCTGATCCGGCACCTTGCCGGCGGCGGTCCCGCGCACGGTGATGTCGCGGTCGGTGACCATGCCCACGAGACGTTCGCCGTCGCACACCGGCAGCGCCCCGACGTTGAGGGCATCCATCATCTGCGCCGCGCGCTGCAGGTTCTCCTGCGGCGAGACGAACTGGACATTGCGTGTCATTACCTCTGAAACCATCTGCATGATTCGCTCCATTCCTGTGCGTGCTCAGGGCAGCTTGCCGGCGTCGCGTCCGGCGCTGGCGCCGCCGCCGGTGAGCGGTGTGCCGGTACCCGAGGTGGTTCCCGTTCCGGTACGCGTGTCGTCCGCACTCGCCGCTTCGCCCAGTCCCGTGCCGCCGGTGGTTGCGCCCGCGGCTGCGCTGGCCGCATCCCCGCCGAGGCTGCCGCCCGGCGTGCCCGGCACGCCTTTCGCATCCGTCGCCCTGAGCGATTCGGTGTGTTCAATGCCCTTGCTGCCCGACTGCTGCGCACCGGCGGAGGCATCGGTGCCGCCCGCGCGTCCCACCGCCGCAGCCGTACTGCGCGGGTTCGGCGCCTGCGTGGCATGGGACGGCGATGCCGGGGCAGCCTGCGCCGGCGCCGTGCTGCCCGCTGCCGACGTCATGGGCGCGGTGGGATCCTCGTCTCCCGCCCATCCTTCCGATCCGGCGGCGTAGCTGGAGGAATGTGCCGGCGAATTGCGCTGGCCGCCACGTTCGACGAGATCCTTCAGCCGCGCAAGGTCCATCTTCAGGCGCTGCGTCATGTCCTGCTCGCCGATGCCGGTGGAGGATCCGGGCACCTGTTGCGCCTCGGACTGCAGCGTGAAGGTGACGCGGGCACTGTCCTCGCCGAGCGGCTGCAGCTCGACCTTGGCTGAATTGGTCGGGCCGCTGGTGTTGTGCCAGGCGATGCAGCGGTCCGCTTCCTGCTCGGTGATTTCCGCATCCCACTCGACCGGACGGTTCGCCATCGTCGTCGTCCAGTGCAGATGCCTACTGTCGGTCTGCGTGACGGCCTCGACTTCTTCCATGAATTGCGGATAGTCCTCGAACTGCGTGAGCTGGCGGTATGCCGCATGTACCGGCACCCCGAGGTCGATGGATTGCTGAACGGTTGCCATGACGAATCTCCTTGTCCTGATGCTGCGTGATGAGACATGAGAGCGCAGGGCGTCCGACAAGTTGCGCCTAGCCGTGGTAATACGCTTCCTGGATCATCCACAGCGTGGTGCGCATCGCATTGATGTCGTCGAGGCCGGCGGGCCGATCCGTCGTGTCAGCCCTGTATGCGGGTCCTGGCGGCGCCGCCAATATCCGCACGTACTGCAAGTCGAGTGCGGGATCGGCGCCGATCTGCGCCAGCGCCTCTTCCTCGATGTCGAACATCAAGCCCCAGCTCAGCGTCTTGCCGGCGGAGGTATGGCGCCTGACGATGTCCCGGATCACTTCGCGAAGCCGCACTTCCACCGCAACGAGCTTGGCAATTTCCGTGTCCATGGCAATAAGCGTTGATACTGTATATTCATACAGTATAATCAGAAGGGATGGAATTCAAGGACAAAGGACCGGAAATGAGGACTTCCAGCGCGCTGTCCCTGCTGCAGGACGGGGAGTTGTGCATCGTTACCACCGCATTCGGCGAGCGTGAAATGCGCTGGAGCATCGCCGGATGGTGCTTCTATTACACGAGTGCGGGCATCCCCGTCATCTGCCCATTCGACGAGATCGAGGAATGGCGGCCGGCGGTGCTGAACCGCGCCCGCGGCAGTTGAGCCGCGTTGCGCGCGCGCAGACAGAGCGGCGTTTTTCCCGCGGCGCGGCGAAACCATGCCTTTCCCGCAATGTCCCATCTCGAGCACGGTAACGCGAAGGAAGATGCCATGGCCTCGATGATGGATACGGAACTCGTCACCATTCCCTGTAACGGCGTGAAGGTGGAGGGCATGCTGGAGCTGCCGTCCGATCCCGTGGGAATCGTCCTGTTCGCCCACGGCAGCGGCAGCAGCCGGCTCAGTCCGCGCAACAACTATGTCGCGGCTGCGCTGCGCCAGTCGCAGATCGGCACCTTGCTCATGGACCTGCTCACGCTCGCCGAAGACGAGGATGAGCACCTGCGCTTTAACATCGCCTTGCTGGCCGAGCGGCTCGGCATTGCGGTGGATTGGCTGCAGAAGCACGGCAGCACCGCATCGCTGCCGGTCGCCCTGTTCGGCGCCAGCACCGGGGCGGCAGCCGCGCTGCAGGTAGCGGCGGCAAGGCCGGACGACATCGCCGCCGTCGTGTCGCGCGGCGGCAGGCCGGACCTTGCGGGCGAGGCCGTGCTGCCGAAAGTGATCGCGCCTACGCTGCTGATCGTCGGTGGTTTCGACCTGCAGGTGATCGATTTGAACCAGGCGGCGTTTGCCGCGCTCCGCTGCGAAAAGCACCTGGAAATCGTTCCCGAGGCCGGACACCTGTTCGAGGAACCGGGCAAGCTCGCCAAGGTGAGCGCGCTGGCGTCCGCGTGGTTCATCCGGCACATGTCTTCGCCGGAGGATGATTCCGCCGGGCCGGTGAAGGCGCGGGGGGTGTCGCGGGCTGAAAAGCGTTTGGGCTGAGGCGGCGGATTCGACGCCGCTGGATTCCCGCCTGCGCGGGAATGACGTGGGATGGGTGTGAGGTGCGCCACCTGAGCCAGCCGCACGCAGGCACACAGCCCGGTCCCACGCTTCCCCCTCTCACCCCGTCATTCCGGCGAAAGCCGGAATCCAGCGTCGTAAAGCGCCCGCCAAAGCCTCACCCATTACTCGGCGCATGAATGGCACGCAGCTCCGACGTCAGCGCGGCCAGGTCCGGGAATAGCGAGTACTTCCGTATCCCCAGCAGGGTCAGTTCTTCGAACAAGGGCGGAATATCGACGTTCGGAATGACGAGCTTGCGCAGCCATTGATCCGCGCCGTCCATCGCGTCGATGGGCGTGCGGCTGGAGTGGATCGTGAACGCGCCCTGCTGCAGCTGGATGCGCGGGTCATGCTCGATGGCCATCGCCACGCCTACCGTGTTCAACTCCTTGCGGTTTTTGAAGGCCGGCTCGATCAGGGGCTCGTAGGACGATGCGTCGAGCGGAAAGATCAGCGGCTCGAAGCCTTGCGATTCATTCAGCCGGCGTGCGTCGAGTACCCAGATGCACGCATCCCTGTCCGGCGCTGAAGTGGGCGGCACATAATCCGGGTGCAAGGCGAAGAAGCAGGCTACCAGCGGCGAGTAGGTCCAGTCGAGCAGCCGCGTCGGCAAGCCGTAGTGCTGCATCAAGGCAAGCCAGCCCGGGTAGTCGTTGCTCATCGGGCACGAATAATAGCGGCTGCGCGCGCGCACACGGAATTCGTTCGTCAGGTAGCGCTCCTGCTGCGGCGTGTAGCCGCGGTGCACGCTGGGCGACAACATCCAGCGGCCATCAGCCTGTCCGCGGAAGAGCCAATGCTGTCCCGGCGCCGTGAGCGCCTTTACCTCGCGCGCCAGGTCGCCGATAGAACGGACGGCAATTTCCTCTATGCTCATCTGTGCGCGGCCGGCGATAGGTTTCGCTCTGTCATTTCAATCCCTGCAATGCCTCGATAGACAGGATGGCAAGCCGTTCCGTCATTGCAACCCGAAGGTCTCCGCATTCCTTGACCACCGATCCCTCGCTCTTTAGACTGGGCACCTTTTGCCTCCCGGATGCGCCATGCGCGCATGCAAGCAAATGAGCAATACCTTTACTCCCCGGCCGGTGCCGAGCGAAATCATTGCAAGCTGGCCGTCGATGGCGCTGTCGTTGTGGCGGCGTTCATTCCGGCCGCAGGCCATCGTCCTGATGTCGGTGGCCTTCCTCCTCAAGCTCTTTCCCGCATGGGCCACGCCCGCCGGCTTCGTGCTCGCGCCCTCGCTGTTCGTCGTCGCGTTTGCCGTGGCGCAGGTTGCGGACGAAAGAAAGTTATTTTCCTGGCAGGCGCTGGGCGAGCTCGTGCTGCCCGGCGCAGTGCGGCTGTGCGGCGTGGCGCTGAAATTCGCCGCCGGCTTTGCTGCCCTGGCCGGCGCCCTCGCCTTGCTCGCGACGACGCTGGTCCGCCACAGCGCGGTCGATGAGCAGCAGGCGGCATTCGCTGCCGCCATCGGCTCGGCGCGGGCGACGGTTTCCATGCCGGACACGCTGGGCGGCGAATTCCTGCACTTCTGCGCCACCTGGATGCAGGGTGTGATGGCGATGATGTTCCTCGGCATGTTCATTGTCGCGATCTACCAGGGCGTGTTCGGCGCCATCCTCCATGCGCAACAGGGCATGGAGGCGCGCGCCGCGCGCCGCCTCGGATGGCAGGCGTGGCAGGTCAATGCAGGCGCAATCGAAGAGGCATTGCGCGCGGCGCCGGCATCGTTCTGGCTGCGCACCGTCCTTGCCGGCGTGGCAATCGCGGCTGCCTTCCAGTCGGTCTACTTCTCGCCGGCGGGTCTGCTGCTGGCGACCTATGTGCCCTGCCTGGCCTATGTCGCCTTCCGCAGCATCTTCCTCGGCAGGCACGAAAACGTCCCGGCCGCATTGCGCAGCGGGGAAACCGCGCGCGGCCCGCTCGTGCCTGCCATGGCAGACATCAGGCGCGCTGGACTTCGTGCTTGACGGCGAAGCCGAAATAGGCCGAGATCAGCGCCGTGCCGGCATGCAGCCACACGTCATGGCCGTGGATCGGGATCAAACCGAACACGGTGTTCATGCCGGGGATCAGGCCCATGATCGCGAGCACACCGTAGATCACGGCCAGCGAGCGGGCATAAGTGACCGACGCACCCAGGCTCTTCGCCGCAGCCAGGCCCCAGACGCCGATCAGCAAGTGCACGATGGTGTGCAGCACGTTGACCGGGAACAAGCCCAGCAGGTTACCGTGCAGGGTATCGACCGCCACCTGCGGCGCGTCTCCCGCCGGAGGCTGCAGCAATTGCGGTATGAAGCCGGCGATGCCGACGAGCAGGTAGATCAGGCCGAAAATCATCGCAAATCGACGCACGTTCATGGTTGCACCTCATGCCAGAAATTGATCAACATGTTCACGCCCGCGTGGACAGCATGATCCGTGCCACTGCGGCGCAGGGCGCACAGGCGCAGCTTGCGCCACTGGCGTCCAAGATTTACAAGCCGCTGTGAAAATTTGCGCGTCGGTGCGTTATTGCGCGCGGTACTCGCTGCTGCGGAGAACACGCGCCTGCTGCTCGAACACACCGAGGCGCGCCACGTTGCGGATGAGGAAGCGGCTCGCCGGGATGGCCGGCATCCTTCCGAGGTCGATGCCGAGGTCTTGCTCCGGCACATCGTAATCCAACGCCGTCGCCAGCAGCCTTGCCGCGGCTTTCACCAGTTCGATCGTGAGGCGCTCGCCGGCGCAGCGGTGCCCGATGACATGATCGCCGCCGCCTTGCGGAATCAGCGTGTAGGGGCTGCGGTCCCAGCTGCGGAAACGGTCGGGCCGGAAAGTTTCCGGATCGCCCCAGATGCGCGGATCGTGATTGGTGCCGTACAGATCGAGCAAGACCCATGCACCGGCCTCGAAATGCATGCCGCGCCAGTCGAACGCCTGGCGCGCGCGGCCGCCCACGGCCGGGAAGAAGGGATAGAACCGGCGTACTTCCTGCACGAAGCATTCGAGCCAGTCCTCGCCGCCGCCGCGGATACGCTCCCTGCATTCCGGGTACTGGTGCAGCGCGAGTGCCGCAAAGGTGATGTAGCGCGCGACCGCAACGGTCGGGCGCAAGAGGTTGATCAGTTCCACCGCCGCCGACTGTACGTCGAGCAGCTCGCCGTCGGGACCGCGATACATGGCCACCACCCAGGCAGGACTGTCCTCCGCCACGTTCATGTGGTGCGCGCGGATGCCCTCGATGATGCTGCGCACCCATTCTTCGGTGCGCGCGCGAAGCAGCATGGCCTTCCAGTTGCGCGGCCCGATGGCGCCGGCGCCCTCGATCATGGCGGAGAACTCGCCGGTGCGCTGCAGCACCGCTGCTTCGGTCAGGGGAATGCCTGCCCAGCGGCACACCGCGCTGCACAGGATCTGCTCCACCTCGTTGTGCAGCACCACCTCATCGGCCGCAGCCCACGTGGCGATGCGCCCCTGCCATGTTTCCTCGAACTCCGACACCAGCGCGCGGATGCGGTCCGGCGTCATGAGGGACAGAAGCATCTGCTTGCGATGGCGGTGCACCTCGCCGTCGAGCACCTGGGCACTGCCCACATCCTGCAGCAACATCAGCGCCGACGGCGGCAGCGCTTTCTTGCGCGTGAAACGGCCGGGATGGTAGAACATCTCGGCCGCGTCGGCGCCCATGACGCAGGTGACCCGGCCCAGCATGAGCCGGGTCTCGAACACGTCCGTATTCAAGCGGCGGCAGCGGTTCTGGATGAATGCGTAGCCCTCGCGCAGCAGCGACAGCGTGCCGTCGGGACTGGGGTCGCGCGGGACAGTCATGGCCGTCCCCGTCCGCGCACTTGACCCTCCGTCACGGCTGTTTCGGCACGTCGACGCGCGTGATGCCGCCGCCGGCAACCGGGTCGCTGGCGGGGAACGTCAGCTCGACGGCATCGTCCAGCAGCTCCTGCTCTTTCTCTTCCGGATCGTCGGAACACATCTTCCGGTCGGTGACATCTTTCGATGCCGCGTCCTGCGGGCTGACGTCCTTCGGCGTCTGCGACGCGGATTGGGTGCCGTGCGAAGACCTTTCCTTCGGCTCCCTCTTTTCGTCCTCTGCGGAACTTCTCTTCAGGTTCGACATGACGTTTCTCCTATGGAATCGCGGCGCCGGCTAAGCGCCGTTCACCTGCGATGGTTACAGGACTTGAAAGTTCTACCGGCCTGTCCCGATGGTGGGACCGCCCATGCCGGGGCCGCTGGGCGAGCCGGTCGAACCGCTGCCCATCGTCCCTGTGCCGCCCGAGGTCGGGTTGGTACCGGGACGCGTTCCCTTGGCATCGCTGGCTTGCGGCGATGCGCATTCGGCCTGTTGCGCCTTCTTGCCGGCCGCCGGCTGAGGGCAATCGGTGGATTTGCCGGAAGCGGCCGCACCTTGCGTGCGCGAGGTGCCCGAGGTGCCGCCCATGCTCGTGTCCCCGGTCGACCCGGCGCCGCTCGTTGCCGGCGGCGTGTTCGGTTCGACCGAGCTGCCTGTACCCAGGGTGCGCGAACTGGTGCCGGAAGTCGGCGGCGAGGCGGTCTGCGCGATCGCCATGCCGGCGCTCAGGGCCAGGCCGAACAGCAAAGATAATTTCTTCATCATTTCTCCTGCGAAAAAAACTTCAATGCACTCCTTCTGCAAGGAGCGTGCCTAACGGTTCTGCTTCTTTCTCGCGCGCACTTCGAGCACGAGGTAGACCACGGTGGCGATGGCCAGCGGCAGGAGGTAATAAATGGCGCGGTAGGCAAGCAAGCCGGCCAGCAGTTCGCTGCGCGGCAACTGGTGCGAGAGCAACACCACGAACACGGTCTCCAGTACGCCCAGCCCCGCCGGCACGTGGGTGATGACGCCGGCCACGGCCGCCACCAGCAGCACGCCGAGCACCGTCGGGAAGTCGATCTTTTGCCCGAGCAAGATATGCACCGCCGCCGCGATCAGCAGCCAGTTCGCGCACGACATCGCCAGCTGCAGCAATGCCAGCCGCAGCGAGGGCAGCTCGATCTCATGCCCCCTGACTGTCCACACCCGGCGCCGCGAGAATGCGCACAGCAGCAGGTAGGCGATCGCCGCCGCGAAGAGCGCAGCGCCGAGTATCTGAAGGCCTGCCATGTCGAGCTTCCATTCCGGCGGCGGCGATGGCGGCGCCCACCAGAACGCGAGGCCGGCGAGCACGAGGTAGCCCAGCCAGTTGGTGAGCATGCTCATCGCGACCACGCGCGTCGTCGTCGCGGTATCCAGCCCGAAGCGCGAATACAGGCGGTAGCGGAAGGCGACGCCGCCGACCAGCGCGCCCATGTTGAGGTTGAAGGCGTAGCTGACGAAATTGACCGTCATGACCTTGGGCACCGACAGCCGGTGGCCGGTGATGTGCCGGCCGAACAGGTCGAAGCAGCTGTACAGCAGGTAGCTCGCGGCGGCGAATGCGAGCGCCGGCAGCATGTCGCTCGCTGGGCGGCGCCGGATCGCTGTCATGACTTCATCCCATTCGATGGTGCGGGCCTGCGTGAACAGCAGGTAGGCGACGGCGGCGAAGAAGGCGAGCGTCAGCAGGCGCTTGGTCCAGGTCCACCACGTGCGCCGGTTCTCGGCACGGCCGCCTGTTGCCTGTGCGTGCTGGTGTACCGTCATGGGAATGCCTGCTTGTCGATCTTGTCGAGCTTGTCGGTGGCCGCCGTTTCCGCGGGCAGCAGGGGCGCCAGCCGCGGTGCATGCGCGGGCAGCCGGCCGGCCCAATACGGATAGCGCCGCAGCACATGGAACAGGAAGTAGCTGCGCAGCTTGCGCCAGGTGGGCCATTCCTTGAGGTCGGCCGCCTCCACTTGGCGGCAGCTGTCACGCATCAGGCGCTGCAGGCTGGCGCTCACGGTGGCGGCGAATTGCCGGTCGCGGATCATCACGTTGGCTTCGAGGTTGAGCGACAGGCTGAGCGGATCGAGGTTGCTCGATCCGACGGTGGCCCACTCATCGTCCACCACCGCGACCTTGCCGTGCAGCGGACGTTCGCAGTATTCATAGATGCGCACGCCGCCGCGCAGAAGATGGTGGTACAGCATCGCGGCAGCGGTCTGCACGATCGGCATGTCCGGATTGCCCTGGAGGATGAGCGAGACCTCGACGCCGCGCCGCGCAGCCTTGCGCAGCTCCCGCAGGAAGAAGTAGCCGGGAAAGAAATAGGCGTTGGCGATCACCACCCGCTTGCGCGCCAGGCGCACCGCCAGCCGGTACTGGCGCTCGATGTCGTTCGTGTGGTCGCGGTTGTCGCGCCAGACGAACAGGGCGTCGGCCTCGCCCACGGGCGGCGAGGGTGCGACCGAGGGATGTGCGCGCCGCCACGAGAACCATCGCCGTCCCGTCCTGCCCTCCGCAATCGCCGACAGCATGAAGCTGCGGATGTGCGCCACGATCGGCCCCTGCACCTCGACCGCGTAATCCTGCTTGGCTTCCGGTCCGTAGTCGGCAAGGTGATCAGCCGAGTAGTTGATGCCGCCGACGAAGGCGAGCTTCCCGTCTACCACCACCAGCTTGCGGTGCATGCGCCGGAAATAGTTGACGCGTGCAAACAGGCGCGGCGCCGGATCGAACACATGGATGCGCACGCCGGCGGCGGTCAGCGAGGAAACGTATTCCTCGGACAAATCGGGCGAGCCGAATGCATCGATGGTGACATCGACCTGCGCGCCGCGCCGGGCGGCGGCGAGCAAGGCGGCATGCAAGGCCTTGCCGACCTTGTCCTCATACAAGATGAAAGTTTCCAGCAACACTTCGCGCCGCGCTTGCGCAATCGCTTCGAACACGCGCGGGTAGTATTGCTCGCCGTTTTCAAGCAACGCGAACTTGTTGCCGCTGATCCAGGGCTGGCTCAATGGGTCCTCTGTATGTGATTGATTCAGGACGGTGCGTCCTTTCAAGAGATAGACAGGGAAACGCCGCGGATATTCCATTGAGGCGAATCAATGCCGGCTCCGGTGCTTGCGTGGCGGCAGATCAAGGCCGGCCCCGCCTTGTTTCCCTACGATCCTGTTAGACCACCCGACAAGGACACGCCATGCCCCAAACGCCGCCGCCGTCTGTCAGCGTGCTGATGCCGACCTTCGAACAGGCGCAGTTCATCCGGCGCGCACTGGACAGCCTGCAGGCCCAATCGCTGACGGACTGGGAAGCCATCATCGTGGACGACGGTTCGCGCGATGCGACGGCGGAGACGGTGTCGGCGTATCTCAGCGATGCGCGCATCCGCTATTACCGCCGCGACGAAAATGCCGGCCTTGGCCATGCCCTGAACGAAGCGATATCGCGCGCGCGGGCGCCGCTGCTGGCCTACCTGCCCAGCGATGATGTCTACTACCGCGACCACCTCGCCGGCCTGAAGGCGCAGCTCGACGCGCGCGAGGATGCGGTGCTTGCCTTCTCCGGCGTGCGCCACCATTACAACCGCCACTGCGAGGGGCAGGTTCCCGGCTATCCGCTCCAGCTCGTGCAATGCATGCACCGCAGGAACGCGCAGCGCTGGATGGAGCGCGACGAACTCGAAACCGACGACCTCGAGCGACTGTACTGGTCGAAGCTGCGTGCACAGGGAGCGTTCGTCCCGACCGGCGCCGTGAGCTGCGAATGGGTGGACCATCCGCGCCAGCGGCACAAGATCATGCGCGAGCCGGCCGGCGGCATCAACACCTTCCGCGCGCACTACCGCGTGGCGGCGCCGCTGCGCTTCCACAGCGCGGTCGGACATGCGATCGACGAAGCGGCGCAATACCGCGCGATGCGCGAGCGCGCGGATACGCCGCGCGCACGAGGCGGACTGAAGATCCTGCTCGTGGGCGAGCTCGCCTATAACGCAGACCGCGTGCTGGCGCTGGAGGAACAGGGCCACAAGCTGTACGGCCTGTGGATGCGCGAGCCCTACTGGTACAACACCGTCGGCCCGCTACCCTTCGGCCATGTCGAAGACCTGCCGCGCGACAACTGGAAGGAAGCGATCCGGCAGGTGAAGCCGGACATCATCTATGCCCTGCTGAACTGGCAGGCCGTGCCGTTCGCGCACGAAGTCATGATGGCCGTGCCGCGCGTACCCTTCGTCTGGCATTTCAAGGAAGGGCCGTTCATCTGCATGGAAAAGGGAACGTGGCCGCTGCTGGTGGACCTGCACCGGAAGGCGGACGGCCAGATTTTCTGCAGCCCAGAAATGCGCGACTGGTTCGACACCATCGTGCCCGGCCTGTCGGAAGAAAAGCCGACGCATGTGATGGACGGCGACCTGCCCAAGCGCGACTGGTTCGGCGAGACGCGCTCGCCGTTGCTGTCAGCCACGGACGGCGAGATCCACACCGTCTCTCCGGGGCGGCCGATCGGCTTGCATCCGGAAGTGGTCGCCGAACTTGCGGCGCATGGCATTCACCTGCACTTCTACGGCGAATTCACGCAGGGACAATGGCTGCAGTGGATAGACACCACGCGCAAGCTGGCGCCCGGCTACCTGCATCTGCATCCGAACGTCGACCAGTTGCGCTGGACCGAGGAGTTTTCACGTTATGACGCCGGCTGGCTGCACGCATTCCGCAGCACCAACGGCGGCGAGATCCGCCGCGCAATATGGGACGACCTGAACTATCCGGCGCGCCTGAGCACGCTGGCGGCGGCCGGACTGCCGATGATCCAGCAGGACAACGAGGGCGCCATCGTGGCCACGCAGGCGCTGGCAAACAGGATGGGAATAGGTGTGTGCTACCGGACGATTGCCGAGCTCGCGGCAAGACTGAAGGATGCGGAACGGATGCAGGCGCTGCGCGAACGCGTATGGCAGCAGAGGCACCTGTTCACCTTTGACCATCATGCGCCGGCGCTGGTGGCGTTCTTCCGCGAAGTGATCGGTTCCCGCTCGCGCGGCACCGGCAAGAGCGCCGCGCTGTCGAGGTGAGGCAGGGTCAGACGTAGGCGCCGACGGCGATCTTGCGCGCAACGCCGTGCCGCTCGCGCCGCATGCGCATGTCGGTCGCGATCCAGGCGAGCCCGTTGACGATCGCGAACACCAGGCCAAGGACGGCCACGGCGGCGCAAGCGATGGCTTCCAGCTCCACGAACTGGCGCATGATGCCCTCGGGCATGAAGCGCGGCACGCTGGTCAGCGTCCATTGCAGCAGGCACCACGCGGCGCCGAAAAATGCCAGCAGCGCCACGCCGATGCGGACGGCGACGGCATGACGGACCTGCCGGTCGGGCAGGGAAAGATTTTGTCCGGGGATGGTGAACATGATGTTTCCTCTCGTATGCAAGGCCGTTGTGCGGCCTGGTGCAACAATCATGTTTCCATTATTGCCGCGAGGTTCGGACGAATCCAATTTCTGTTGCCGATAACCAGTTATCCGTTCGATGAATAACGTGGCCAGCCAGACCCTTGCCTCAACGGATCCAGTACCACTGCATGTAACGGTCGAGGTGCAGGCTATGGCGGACCAGGTCGTCGCGGCGGCTGGTCTGCTCGATGCAGCTGCGCCAGGCGGCGCTGCCTTTTGCATAACCGCTCTTTTCACAGGGCGGGCCGTATTCTTCCGACATCGCCATGATCGGGTCGGCGTTGTACGCGGCTTGCTCCGGGGTGCCGCAGGCGGCGAGCAATGCCGCGGCGGCCAGTAGTGTGAGGGGGGTGCTAAGGGAGGTGCCCATCATGCTTCCTTTCATTCTTCTTGGCGGCAGGCACATTCCGGATCCCCCCCTGCATTCCGGTAGTGCCGCGAATTGAAGTTTAGAAGGCAAGCCTGCGATTGCAAGGAGCGCTATCGCGGCCAGCCTCCAGGCGCCGGCGCCTCGCTCCTCCGCTCAGTGATTGGGCACCAGCCGGAAGGAGGCGCCTTCATCCGCGGTATCCACCCTCCCGTCCTGCGCCGCCTCTTCGAGGGTGCGGACGAGGACGTCCTGGTCGATATCCGGCAAGCGCTCGGACAAGTCCTCGATTGCCATCAGGTTGCTGCGGTCCTGGTCCCATTGCTGATACGCGTCGGAAATTTTTTTCCACACCTGGCCTTGGTCGATGTTCATCGGCATGTTCCTCCTTGGTTGATGACGACCAAGTGTGTCCACGAATCAGCAAAACAGTTCACTGCCATCAACGCGAGCTAGAGGTGGATCAATGGTGGAATGAAATAATGCGCCTCGTTATGCGAACCGGACGTCAAAGGCCGTTGAAGCGCTGAAAAGCCGCCGTCGCGTTTCCTCCGCTGCGGGCCGGATGGCAAAGGCCGAGGGGCCGCCTGCGCCCGACAGGACTACGCCGCGCACTGGCTGCATCAGGCTGCGGCTTTGCCCGGCCTGCAGGATGCAGTCCTCGGTCTCGCCGGGCACCGTCAGCCACAGTGTTCCGGACAGGCAGGCGATGACGAGCGGGCCGCGCGCATCCAGCACGGCCACGCGGCCGGGATCGAGCTGCATGACGATGCGGGCCGGGGAGGCCGGGCGTGCGGGCGGGATGAACCCGTTGAAGTCGATGCTGGCGGCGATGTCCATGTCTTTTCTCCTCGTGCGCGGTGCGGCAAATCGGCGCATACTTTGCATGAATTTCATTCATGCTTGCGGTGCGCCATGCCTGTAGTTTAAAGAGCGATACGCTCTGCTCAAGCGCTATTTCCGCATGCCTCACATGAGAAAAACGCATGCAAAACGAACTGCTTTCCCTGCCCCCGCTGGACGCCCTGCGCGGCTTTGTCGCCGTGGCCCGGCGCATGAGCATCACGCTCGCCGCCCAGGACCTGTGCCTGACGCAATCCGCCGTGAGCCGCCAGGTGCAGGCGCTGGAAGAACACCTCGGCACGCCGCTCCTCGTGCGCAAGCATCGCGCCATTGCGCTGACCGAGGCGGGGCGGCGTCTGTTCGACCTCGCCTCTCCCTGGCTGGGGCGGCTGGCGGAGTATGTGGACTCGCTGCAGGAGGAAGGGCGGGTCAGGCCGGTGACGATCACCGCCAGCATCGGCGTGACCTCGCTGTGGCTGCTGCCGCGTCTGGGCAGTTTCCAGGCGGCGCATCCGCATATCGATGTGCGCGTGGCCGCCAACAACCGCATCGTGGACATGGCGCAGGAAGGCATCGACGTGGCGATTCGCTACAGCCGCGCCTCGCGCGTGCCGATGGGAGCCGTGCGCCTGTTCGGTGAAGCGCTGGTGCCGGTGGCCAGCAAGGCGGTGGCGGCCAAGGCCTTCAAGACCCCTTCGGCGCTGCTGCAGCAGGTGCTGCTGGAACTGGACGAGGGTGGCGTCCCCTGGCTGCACTGGTCGGACTGGCTGAGCGCGAAAGGCTTCGCGCATGCGAAGCCGAAGGCCTACCTGCACTTCAACCAGTACGACCAGGTGATCCAGGCCGCGATCGAAGGCCACGGCGTGGCGCTCGGCCGGCTGGCGCTGGTGCAGCCGATGCTCATGGATGGCCGCCTGGTGGCGCAACGCAATGCGCAGGTCGGCGTGGACGATCTCGCTTACTGGCTGGTGCAGGCGACGGAAGCGCCGCGCGAGGAAGTGAAGGTGTTCAGCGAGTGGATCGTGCGGGAGGCGCAGCGGAGTGGTCAGGGGGCGTAGGCGGCGGTGGGATTCCGTTGCGGTCTACACGCCCTGCTGTTCTTTAAGGGCATGGTGGGTTTCGCTTGCGCTCTACCCACCCTACCGTCCTCTATAAAGAACCGTAGGGTGGGTAGAGCGTAGCGAAACCCGCCAAAGCACATAAAGAACCGTAGCGTGGGTAGCCGCGCCCCAAGGAGGCGCAATCAGTACGCGTACCTCACCGCCATCCCCCCACCCCACTTCTGGTTGCCTTCGGCGGTGGTCTCGCGCGAGACGTAGGTCTGCGCCTTCCACGAGCGGTCGACGCTGTGCTTGTAGCAGGCGGTCAGTTCGCGGGTCTTTGCATTGCCAAAGGGCTTGTCGCTGCATCCAAACCCGATGCCTGAGGTGTCCGGCTCCTGCAGTTTCAGCACGTTCTTGTCCGCGGCGTTCGCGGGCTGGAGGGCGGGCACGGGAGCCACACCCAGTTGCCGCTTGTCGGCAAGCGCGCCCTTGAGCTTGAACTCGGGGTCCTGGAACAGGTTGTAGGTGACGATGCGGCGCGATGCCTCCTTGCCGCTTCGCCTGCCCGTGCCTGCGTGCGCAGCGGCAGACGCCGGCTTGGCCTGCTTGCCGGCCTTGTACCCGGCGCCGGCATCGGCGGCGCGGCACGGCGCCGCCGCAAAGATGGCGAAGGTGGCGAAGCTCGACGCGGCAAGAAGCGCAATGGCGGAGGCGGTGATCGGCATGGCGAATCGTCAACCCATGTTGGTCATCCTATTATCTTCATTTCCTGTCGGAAATGAAGATTTTTCAGCGGAATGTGTCGCCGATATGCCGCAGTTGCGCCTGCGCGTTGCCAGCTTGTTCATTCTCATGCAGCGCCGCGCCGAGCCTTGCTATCGTGTCTGAAAGGAGCGAAGCCATGATCCCGACCTGTCCGCGCATCCTCATCCTTGCCCTCACCTTGGCGCCGGCCGCCTTCGCAGCGGAGGAAATCCCGCGCCCGGAGCCCATCGGCAAGCCCGCCACCAAGGTGTACCGCCTCGTAATGCCGGACGGGCGCGTCATTTATTCGGACAAGCCGATCAAGGGCGCGAAGGTGGACGAGACCATCAAGGTCGACCCGCCAGCCAAGGGGAGTAAACCGCCTTCATCGGCGACGGTTTCGGGCCGCCCGGCCGAGCCCCCGCTGCGGAGCGGCCCGACCCCCGTCGACCGGGTCGCGACCATCCCGGCGCCGGGCAGGCCGAAGACGCTGGACGACGCCAACGCCGATGTAATCCGTGCGGAAATGCTGCTCGATGATGCCCGCAAGCGCATGCAGGCCGGCGCCGAGCCGCTGCCTGGGGAGCGCATCGGCACGGCCGGCGGCGGGTCGCGGCTGAGCGACGACTACCATGCGCGCCAGAAGCGCCTGGCCGAGGAAGTCGCCGTCGCGGAAAACGTGCTGAGAAATTCGGTCGCGGAACGCGATGCGCTGCGCGAGGGACGCTGATCAGGCCGGGGCGCGCACCATGCCGCGCAGGAGTACCGCAAGGCCGTCCTCGCGCATGACCGTGATGCGGTGTTCGGCGGCGAAGCTGCGGGCGTTGTCGCTGAGCTGGCCGAGGGTCATGTAGATGCGTTCGTGCGCGCCGCAGTCCTGCGCCGCGGCGTCGAGCTCGCGCAAGGCTTCGATGCCGGTGCTTGCGGCCTTCCAGCGCTTGCAGCTGACCACCGTCTTGCGGCCATCCCTGACCAATTCAAAGTCGGCGCCGCCGGCGCGCCGCTTCACTTCGTAGCCGTCGCGGCGGTAGCCGGCCTCGATCGCATCGGCAAAGTCCCGCCACGACATCGCGGCCACGGTGTCGCGGGTGTGCGCCACCAGGGCGGCGCCGGGGGCGCGCCACTGCCTCACCGCGGCGATGATGCCGATGACAAAGAACGGGAATCCCGCGCTTGCGCCATAGGCCGCGTACTGGCGCGGAAACAGCATGCTGGCGGCAAGCGAGACCACGGCGGCGATCAGGATGCTGATCCACCACGGTTTGCGCAGCAGGATCGCGAACAGCGAGTTTTCCGACATCTTGAGTTTCATGCCTGCGCTCCCGGAAGATAGGACCAGTGCCACGGTTCGTAGATGAAACCGAGCGCATTCCCGCGCGGATAAGAGAGGCCGAAGCCGAACCGGCCGGCATGCGCGGACAACCAGCGGAACGCCTCCGTGTGTTCGAAGGGCTCTTCACGCTCCTCGCAGCCCGGCGTGTTGATGTCCACCGCGCGCCCGGTATGGTGTTCGCTGTATCCCGGCGCGGCGCTGAGGGTGAGGATGGTGTCCATCGGCATGCCGCGCGCCTGCTTGTCGCGGATGATCTGCGCCTGCTCCTCCAGGCCGCGGAAGGCGGACACGATTTCGAGCACGATGCCTTCGGCCAGCGCTTCCGCTTTCATCGCCTGCCACGCGGCGGCGGCTTCGGGAATGAGGAGATGAAGGCGGCCGTCGCGGCCGGTTTCAGCCGGCGCCAGCGTTCTCGCCTCGGCATGGAACGGGAGGTTCTTGCGCGCCAGCAGGGCATCGGAAATGCCGAGCGACGCCAGCAGCAACGCAAGGTTGTTGTCTTTTTCGTGAGGGAGCATGGGAATGAGGGAAAAAACCTTGCTGCCGATTATATCTGCATGGCGGGTGCCGGCCTGCCCGGAAGCCGATATTTGTTGCCCTTGGACACACCTGGCTCATCCCTTTTGGAATTTTTTGACAAGGACTTGTCTAACTTGCACATGCGGCCATGACGGCCTTTCATCCATCTTGAAGGAGGTAAACATGTCCACCGTAGAAAAGTCGATCGAAGTGAACGTTCCTGTTTCCACGGCGTATAACCAGTGGACGCAGTTCGAGGACTTCCCGAAGTTCATGGAAGGCGTCGAGGAAGTGCGGCAGCTGGATGATACCCACCTGCACTGGTGCGCCAATGTCGGCGGCAAGCGCAAGGAATGGCAGGCCGAGATCACCGAACAGATCCCCGACCAGCGCATCGCCTGGCGTAGCACGACCGGCGCGCCGAATGCGGGTGTCGTCACCTTCCATCACATCGACGCCAACACCACGCGCATCATGGTGCAGATGGACTACGATCCGGAAGGCGTGACCGAGAATGTGGGCGATGCGCTCGGCATGTTCTCGCACCGTGTGCAGGGCGATCTGGAGCGCTTCAAGGAATTCCTGGAGTCGCGCGGATCGGAAACCGGCGCATGGCGCGGCAACGTCCAGCAAGGCCAGCCGCGGCCGGGCGTATAAGCCATCGGCGATATGAAAACGGCAGGCGCGGGCCTGCCGTTTTTTTATGGGAGGATGTCGAAGTGCAGCACGTCTTCCCGGATGCCGAGCTTGGTGTACAGCGCAATGGCCGGTGCATCGACCAGGTCCGCCTGCACGAAGATGACATAGGCCCCCGCTGCGCGGGCGCACTCCTTCAATGATTCGATCAATGCCGTGGCGATGCCTTCGCGCCGGTGCCCTTCCGCCACCGCGAGATCGTAGATGTAGACCTCGCTGCGTTCCTGTTCGAACTTGCGCAGCACATAGGCGGCCAGGCCGCCCACCACCGCATCGTCCTTCAATGCGGCCAGCGCGATGAAGCCGTCGCTGCCGAGCAGGCCTTGCATATAGGCCTTGCCGGGCCTTGCGGCGGTGTAGGTGCCAACGTCGCCGAATGCTTCGCCGAACATCGTCATCATGCCTTCCATCAGGCCGGTGTCCGCCGCGCCGAGACGGCGGATGCTGAACGTTGGAATGCTCATGTTTCCTCTCAGTTGCCGAACAGGCCCTTCAGCAGCTTCACCGGGTTCGCTACGTCCGGCAAGGATACGGGCGCAGCGCTCTCGACAGGCTCGCTTGCCGCCTGGCCGCGTCCGTCACGCTGGGCCTCGCGCGAATCTTCCATGCCCAGCATGGTCATGCCGGTTGATTTGATGCGCACGCGCGCCGTCCATTCCGGCTGCCAGTTCGCCGGCGCTTTTTCCGGACGCGGCGGATGCGAGACGTTGAGTTCGTTGCCATAGGCGATCATGTTGAGCATCGCGCCCTGCGCCTTGTCGAAGATGCCCTTGGGCACCGTGCAATTGCCGGTGGAAGGCGGCAAGACCACCTTTTGCTGGACCAGCCTGGCGACCTGCGCCGGCGACTGATAGCTCATCAGGGACCAGCCGTTGTCGGGCTTTTCGCTGGAGCTCCAGAAGATCATGTCCTGCGCCCCGCCCGGCCCTTCCGCCGCACCCTGCGCATGCAGGAAGTAGCCGCGCGCATGCTGCATCGTGTTCCATTCCACCTGCACGCCATCCTTCGGCGCGCCGCGGGTCTTGAGCTGTACCTTGGGCAGGAAGTCATTCGCGGCGCCGACGTTGAACTTGAGCGTGGGCGGCACGCCGTTGCCGCTCACCGCATGCTCGCCTTCAAGCGAAGCATTATCGGGCACGCGCTTGCTGTCGCGCTCGTTCGGCCAGAGCGAGTGGCCGGCACGTCCCTGCACGCCCTTGCTGGCGGCGCCGTGGCTGGAGAAGAACTGCGCGAACTCGGCATGGTCCTGCTTCGCGAAATCCAGCACCTTGGGCTGGTCGGGACGGATGCTGTCGCCGCAGCCCCAGTAGAGCAGGATCCTGCCCTTGGGCTTCTCGGCACGCTCGGGCGTCTCGTCGCGCGTGACGCTGCCCTGCTCGTTGCGCGGCCGGTGCGGCAACAGCAGCAGCGACGGCCCCATGTTCATGCCGCCCGGGATGGCGTGCGTGCCTTCGACGCCGCCGGGATGGGCGCGCACATAGAGTTCCGTGTCCATCGCCTTGCCGCGTCCACCCATGCCCATCGAGCCGCCGAAGCTGTTTCCGCCCATGATGCCGCCCATGAGCCCGCCAAGGCCGGCGCCACCCTCTTCCGGCATGCCGGGGATCGAGACGTTGCTGGTCGACAGGTCGACCCAGTATTGGGCCGCCGGGCCGCGCGCCTGGGCGTGGGCGACATCGGCGGAAGCGGCGGCGGTTGCCGCGCAAAACGTGATTGCGACGCGCAATGTGTTCTTCATTCTGGCATCTCCCTTTATTTGTCGTCATCGGAACGTCCCGATCGCCGTGTGGATTCTGCCAGAAAGCGTCCGCTCCGGGTGGACTACACTGGGAACGCGGCGAAAGCGCGCTTCATCTAATGTCATGACAACCCGAAATGCACGAGGCCACCATGCCCACTACCGCCATAAAGACTGCTCACGACTGGAATGACGCCGAACTGGCGCGCCGCATCGCCGACGGCGACAAGGCTGCCTTCGAACAGATGATGCGCCGTCACAACCGGCCGCTGTACCGCACCGCGCGCAGCATCCTCAAGGATGACGCCGAGGCCGAGGACGCGCTGCAGGACGCCTATCTCCTTGCCTTCCGCAACATGGGCAAGTATCGCGGCGAGTCCAGCCTGTCCACCTGGCTGACGCGGATCGTGGTGAACGAAGCGATCGCGCGGTCGCGCAAGAGCAACCGGCGGGCGGAAGTGATCCAGCTTGCCGGCGATGGTGAATCCCCTGGCGCGTTGGAGCACGCGATGGCACACGAAACGGATGAGTCGAACACCGGGCAACCCGAACGGGCGGCCATGCGCGCGGACGCGCGCCGGCTGCTGGAACAAAAGATCGACGAGTTGCCTGCGGCATTCCGCACCGTCTTCGTGCTGCGTGCGCTGGAGGAAATGAGCGTGGAGGAGACCGCCGCCTGCCTCGGCATTCCGGAAGCTACGGTGCGCACCCGCTTTTTCCGTGCCCGCAGCATGCTGCGTGAATCGCTGTCACGGGAATTCGATTACGCGCTGGAGGGCGCATTCGGCTTCGACGGCGAACGCTGCGACCGCATCGTGGCCAGGACACTAACCCGGCTGGCCGGCCAGTGAGCGCAGGGGGAGAAACCATGACAAGAGCCATGCACGCCTTCCAGGTGCGCGAGCGGGAGGATGAGAGCGAAGAGTTCACGCTGCATGACTGGCGCCGCCTGCTGCGGCATCTCGGGGAAGACCCGGCGCGGCAGGGCCTGGTCGATACGCCGCAGCGCGTGCACAAGGCCTGGCAACACTGGTCTTCCGGCTATGCGACCGAACCGGCCGATATCCTCAAGGTATTCGAGGACGGCGCCGAGCAGGTCAACGAGCTGATCGTGGTGCGCGGCATCCCGGTCTACAGTCATTGCGAGCACCATCTCGCCCCCTTCTTCGGGACGGCCACGATCGGCTACACGCCGAACGGGAAGATCGTCGGCTTATCCAAGCTCACCCGCCTCGTCGACTGCTTCGCCAAGCGCTTGCAGGTACAAGAAAGGTTGACGATACAGGTGGCGTCAGCGCTGATGGAGCATGTGCAGCCGCTGTCGGTCGGCGTCGTCGTGCGCTGCCGCCACATGTGCATGGAAAGCCGCGGCATACGGACGCCGGGAGAGGAAACGGTGACGTCCGCCCTGCTGGGTGAAATGCGCACCAACCTCGGGCTGCGCAATGAATTCCTTGCGCTGGCCCGGGAAAAGGGTTGATCAAGACTGATCAGGCAAGTGCACGGCGCAGCGTCGCGGCGAGTTCTTCCGCGTTGAACTTGGCGACGTAGGCGTTGGCGCCCACGCTGCGCACATGCTCTTCGTTGGTCGTGCCCGACAGCGAGGAATGGATCACCACCGGAATGGACGCGAACTTCGGCGCCTGCTTGATATTGCGGGTGAGCGTGAAGCCGTCCATCTCGGGCATTTCCAGGTCGGACAGCACGAGCGCGACCTTGTCCTGCACCGTCTTGCCTTCGGCTTCCGCCGAGGAGGCCAGCGATTGCAGGCGCTCCCAGGCTTCCTTGCCGGTCTTGGTCATGATGAAGGGCACGCCCATCGCTTCCAGCCCCTGCTCGATGAGCGAACGGGCGACGACGGAATCGTCGGCGGCAAGCACGACGGTGCCCGGCTTGAGGACGACCTTGTCGCCGATGTCGTCGGGATCGACATCCTGTTCGTCCGACGCGCCCATTTCACGCAGGATGGTTTCCACGTCCAGCACCTGCGCCAGGCGCGAACCTTCCGCATTGCCGTCCAGGCGCGCGATGCTGGTGACCATGTTGCCGGCCGCCGTGTTTTCGGCGGACAGCACCTGGTTCCAGTCCAGGCGCACGATGTCTTCGACCGCCTCGACCGCGAAGCCTTGTGTGGTGCGGGCGAATTCGGTCACCAGCAGGATGTTCAGGCCGGTCCTGGGAACGCAGCCCACGATGGCGGGCAAGTCCAATACCGGGATGATCTGGCCGCGCAGGTTGACCACGCCCAGCATATGCGGGCGCGAGCCGGCGATGGCGGTAATGGCGGGCATCGCAACGATTTCGCGGATCTTGAACACGTTGATGCCGAACAGTTCGGAGCGCTCGCCGTTGGCGTCGCCGCCGAGGCGGAATAACAGCATTTCGAACTTGTTCGAGCTGGTGAGGTTGCTGCGCTCGTCGATATCCTTCTGTACCGCGTCAATCATTATTACCCCTGCTGTTGGTGTGGATTTCAGCAGGGTAACAGTTCAGGCAGTGCGCGACAATTGCGTAGCGCAAGGAAAGCAGGAATTTTCCGGCATGGCCGCTGCTCCCTCAGCCCCCGTTGGCGCGGAACAACGCGAGCGTGCGTTCGCGCGCCAGGGTTGCACTTTCGTCATGAAAATCGCTGCGGCGGTCGGAGTTGAAACCGTGCCCGGCCTCGTACAGATACACCGGCACCTCGGGATGCCGCGCCTGCACTGCTGCAACACCGTCGAGCGGGATGCCCTTGTCGTGCTTGCCGAAGTGCAGGATGACCGGGCAGCCCGGCGTCTCGTCAGCCATTTTCGGGATCATGCTGCCGTAATAGCCTGACGCCGCCGCCAGACCTTCGCACCGGCAGGCGGCAGCCCAGCTCACCGATCCGCCATAGCAGTAGCCGGTAATGAATACCGGGCCCTTGTCCTTCAGGCTATCGATGCAGGTCTGCACGTCGGCAATCGATTGCGCGAAGGGATGGAGTTCGCGCGCCACGCGCAGTGCCGCCTGCACGTCCTCAGGCGCGTAGCTTGCCTGCAGGCCGGGCGCCTCGCGGTCGAACAGGGCGGGGGCGAGCACCTCGTAGCCTTCCGCCGCAAAGCGGTCGCACTGTTCGCGGATGTGTTCGGTGACGCCGAAGATTTCCTGGATGAGCACCAGTCCTCCACGGCGCGGCCCTGCGGGTTCGACATGGTAGACGCCGATCGTCTCGCCGTCGCTCATCCGCATCTGCAACATCTTTCCGTTGAGTGTCATCAGGTATCCTTTCATTGTGCGGGCCGCCAGTATATCCGCGCTGCGCGCCGGCGTTTTGCGGCAAGCCGGACCGATGCGCGCCAGCAGTGCAAAAGTCCCCGATTGCTGCTAACGTATCTTTCCCATTCCAATCAAGGAGACTGCGATGAAAACCGTTCTGGCTGTCCTTCTGTTCTCCGTATCATCCCTCGCCGCCGCGCACAATTGCCCCAACGAGATGAAGGCAATCGACGCAAAACTCGGCAGCGCGTCCGGCATCAGCGCCGAGAACATGGCCAAGATCAAGTCGCTGCGCGCCGACGGCGAAAAATTCCACAAGGAAGGCAAGCACGATGAATCGATGAAAGCGCTCGGCGAAGCCAAGAAGCTGCTCGGTATCTGAGCCACGACCAACCCCTGATAGCCACCGCCGGTGGCTATTTTTTTGCCACGACCCTATCCCCCATGATCACACTCTTTCATTGCGTGAGCGCCCGCTCCTTCCGTCCCCTGTGGACCATGGAAGAACTGGGCATGCGTCACGGAACGCACTACGAGCTCCGGATGCTGCCCTTCCCGCCGCGCGTGCATCAGCGGGAATACCTGTCGGTCAATCCGCTGGGCACCGTGCCGGCCTTCTTCGACGGCGAGGTGAAGATGACGGAATCGGCGGCGATCGCGCAGTACCTCGTGACGAAGTACGGCCCTTCGCGGCTGGCGGTCGCGCCTGACGAGCCTGCCTACGGCGCATGGCTCAACTGGCTGCACTACGGCGAGGCTACATTGACCTTCCCGCAGACGCTCGTGCTGCGCTATCGCCACATGGAGCCGGAGGAACGCCGCCTCCCGCAGGCGGCCGAGGATTACCAGCGCTGGTTCCTCGCGCGCCTGCGCGCGATCGACGCCGCGCTGGCGGGAACGGAATACCTGTGCGCCGGCCGCTTCACCGCGGCGGACATGTCGGTGGGCTATGCACTGATGCTGGCCGAGTATCTCGAACTGCAGGAGCAGTTTCCGCCGGCCGTGCGCGCGTATTGGGAGAGGCTGAAGCAGCGGGAAGGCTACCGGCGCGCGCTCGAGGCACAAGAGCATGCGGCAGGCACGCAGGGCGTGTCGACCGTTCCGGCGCCGCTGGCGTGGCGCTGATGCTCCCCCGCTGAAAAAAACAAGGCCACCTCAGGTGGCCTTGTCCGTTCTGTCGCGGCAAAGAATGCCGCCGCGATGTGATTACAGACGTTCGATCACCGCAGCGATGCCTTGTCCGCCGCCGATGCACATGGTGATCAGACCGTAGCGCTTGCCGGTGCGGATCAGCTCGTACAGGCACTTGACGGTGATGATCGTGCCGCTGGCACCGAGCGGATGGCCAAGGGCAATGGCGCCGCCGTTCGGGTTGGTGCGGGCCGGGTCGAGGTCCAGGCCGCGGCACACGCCGAGCGACTGCGCGGCGAAGGCTTCATTCGATTCGATCACGTCCATGTCGTTCAGGCTGAGCCCGGCACGCTTGAGCGCGAGCTGCACCGCCGGGATCGGGCCGGTGCCCATGATGGACGGCTCGACGCCGGCCACCGCGTAGGACACCAGGCGCGCCATCGGCTGCAGGCCCGCGCGCGATGCGGCGCCGGCTTCCATCAGCACGCAGGCTGCCGCGCCGTCATTGAGGCCGGAGGCGTTGCCGGCGGTAACCGAGCCGCCCTCTTTCTTGAAAGCCGGCTTGAGCTTGGCCAGCGACTCCAGCGAGGTCTCGGCCTTCGGATGCTCGTCGGTGTCGAACACGACGGTGCCCTTGCGGCCCTGGATCTCGACCGGCACGATCTGCGACTTGAAGTGGCCGGCGGCGATCGCTGCCAGCGCCTTCTTCTGGCTGTTCAGCGCGAACTCGTCCTGCTCTTCACGGCTGATGCCGTACTGCGCAGCGACGTTCTCGGCGGTAATGCCCATGTGGCCCGCGCCGAAGGGATCGGACAGCGCGCCCACCATCATGTCGATCATCTTGAAGTCACCCATGCGCTGGCCCCAGCGCGCGGTCTGCGCGGAGTACGGCGCGCGGCTCATGGTCTCGACGCCGCCGCCGACGGCGATGTCGGTGTCGCCGAGCTGGATCGCATTGGCGGCGGTGACAATCGCCTGCAGGCCGGAACCGCACAGGCGGTTCAGCGTCAGTGCCGCGGATTCCTTGGCCATGCCGGCGTTGATGCCGACCACGCGCGAAACGTACATGTCGCGCGGTTCGCAGTGGATGACATTGCCCATCACGATCTGCCCGGCCTGTGCCGGATCGACCTTGGCGCGTGCAAAGGCTTCCTTGACCGCGATCGCCCCCAGGTCACAGGCGCTGAAATCCTTCAGTGTGCCGCCGAAGGTACCGATTGCGGTGCGCGCAGCACCGACGATGACGACGTCTCGTGTATTTGCCATATCTCTCTTTCTTGAATGAAGTTTTGTCTGTCTGTCCGCTATTTTACGCTGCGATGCAGTATTTTCTGTCAACTTCGGGACATTCGCACTACCGTAGAAGTACGGCAGGAAGGCGCACCGAAGATGCGAAAAATGCAATCCGTTTCCGTGCGGGAACCAATATTGACGGACCGAAACTAAGCTCTCTTTGGAGGCAATATGGATGTGCAAGAGGGCCAGCTCCCGGACGACGAAGCCGTGTTCGCGAGGCTGATGAAAAGATTGACGGGCAAGCAGGTGAACATGCCCGCGGACGAGGCCCGCAAGGTGATCCGTCCCGGCATGCCGGGCGATCGTTCGATCGTCGAAGTCACCGAGGAGCTGCTGCGGCAACTGAAGAAGTAAACAATGCGGGCGGGGAATTCCCCGCCCTGCATTCAATGCCGCTGATGCCTTTCCTGCTTCTTGCCGCCGCCGGCGCCGGTGTTGGTGCCGGCTTTCACGTGGCTCTTGTTGTCATGGCTGCTCTTGTTGCTCTGGCCGGAGCGGCCGTCCACCGACTTCACATCCGCTTCCGTCCTGTCCAGGCGCTTTGCCGGGGGTTTCACGTTATCCATCTGTCACCTCAGTTGCAAATAAGTCCATGGGGACAGTAGACAATGCCGCCTCCGGGAAAAATCCCCCGATTTCTCAACTTGCCCGGTAGGCGCGGTCGCCTGCCGCGGTGTCCGCGTATTCACGGAACCGGGCGATCTTGCCGTCGCGCACGGTAAACACTTCCGCCCAATCGCTTTCGAACACCTGGTCGGTCTGCTTCACCTTCCAGCTGTAGTGGCCGAGCGCCACCACCTTGTCGCCCTGGGCGATGAATTCCTGCGGTTCGAATTGCAGCGGCTGTTGCGACTGGTCGAGCTCGCTGAAGAATTGCCCGACCTCCGCCTTGCCATGGCGGGCACCGCTGAAGGGGACGTTTTCCGACCGGTCCAGGATCCATTCGATGTCATCCGACATGAGATTCATCAGGCCCGGGATGTCGCCCTGCTTGAACTTGTCGTATGCCTGCATGACAAGCCTGGTGTTTTCCTGTTCATTCATGGTCTGCTCCTCTGCGCCGCCGGCGCTCGCATTGCTCCCTTGCGTAACACCATAGGCGACGGACAGGCCCGGAAATTGTGCGGCATCAAAGAGGCCGCTGCAGGCTCTTACAGCGCGGCCTCCGTGCCCCAGAGCTGCTGCATGGAGATGCGCACGCCGGCCTGCGCTTCGTGCAGCACTTCCCGGATGGCATGCAGTTCCTTGTGCGTTTCGCGCCGGATCGGAAAGGAGAGCGGCGCCCCGCGCGGCCCGATCAGGGCATGCACGACCGGCGTCGTAGTGCTGCTGCCGCGCCCGGTCACCACGCCCACCTCGCCATTGACGAGGCGGACGAAGCTGCCCGTGGGATAGGTGCCGAGTTCGCGGATGAAACAGGCGGCCAGCAGCGGCTGGATGTTTTTCTTTTCGGTGAGCAGGATGTCGCGCAGCGCGGCGTTGGGCAGCATGGCCTTGCGATAGAGACGCGACGATACACGTGCGCAGTAGCGGTCGGCCAGCGCAAGGATCTTCGCATTCTCGGGAATCTCCGCACTGCGCTTGCCACGGGGATAGCCGCTGCCGTCCTCGTTCTCGTGGTGCAGCAGCACGTAATTCAGCACGTTCTCGTCGGCGATGCCGGCGTCGCGCAGGAGGCTCGCGCTTTGCTCCGGATGGTTGCGGATGAGCGCGTGCTCCTCTGCCGACAGCGGCTGCTCGCAGCGGTGGAGGTGTTCGTGATGACGCAGCATGCCGACGTTCATCAAGAGCGCCGCGGCCATGATGGCCTGCGCCTCCTGCGGTGGCTTGTTCATCGCGCGCGCGACGAGCAGGGAGACGACGGCGCAATCGACGCCGTGGCGCACCGGGTAGCTTCCCGCATCCTGATTCAGCAGGATGCATCCGAGCGCGACGTCGGGATTGATGTCGACCGCAAACCGGATCGCGGCGACGACTTCGACGATCTTCGGATACAGCTCGGATTCATTGTGGAGGTTGAACAGCAGGCGTTCCAGCCGCTTCGTCGCGAGATTGAGCAGGCGCAGCGCCGAGGGTCGCTCGATCGGTCTGACGGCTGCGGGTCCGGGCTGGATGGAGCCTGCGCTGTCGGACGTGGCGGTCACGAACAAGCCGCGCAGTACGAGCGTTTCGACCTGCTGCTCGCGCTGCACCACATGCCCCTTGCGCAGTAGCAGTTTGTTGTTCGAATCGTAGACATCCCATGGCAGGGGCTTCCCCACCACGATGTCTGCCATGGAAATGCGGCGCTGCTCCATCCCTGTCTCCTCCCTGTATGCGGCGACGGCGGTGCCGGCGCGCTATTTTTTTGCGCAGTGTATCGGCATCAGGGGGAATGCACAACAATCCCTGCAGATGACAGCAACATATCGACAGAAATAGAGAACAGCCTCTAAACGCTCATGCCGGCTCCGTCACCGTTCCGGCGGACTTGCCACTGCCACTCAAGCAGGGACGCGCCCTCGTGCGGGCAAAGCGGAAGACGCTCGCCGGCAGTTCGCGCGCGAAGGCGCCGAGCGCGGGCGGATCGAATGCCATTGCGCGCAGCAGGCGGCCTTGCCCGCTGCGATCTGCCAGCATGCTGCGCCACGCGGAGGGGCGGATCAGGGGATGGCGGATGCTGGCGCTTCCCGCCGTCAGGGCGCGTACGCCGGCGTCGCCTGCCGCCGGCACAATGCTCTCGGCGACGAAGTTGAGGCCACACGATACCGATGCGGTCAGCGATGCCCAGAAGCGCGGATTCGACTCGATCAGCCACACCTTGCCGGTCCCTTCCTCGACGCGTGCATCGACATGCATGACGCCGTGGTAGGTACTGGCATGCGACAGCGCCGTGGCTATCGCTTCCAGCGGCGGACTGGTCACGAAGTCGATGCGCGAGCCGTTCGCCCGCTGCACCGCAAGTGCGCTCAGCCGCCCTTCCACCGAGAGAAAACTCACGTCCACGTCGTCGCCGCGGATGAAGCGCTGCGCGATCAGCGGCCCGTAGTCGTAGCCGGGGTTGTCGATAATCGAGGCGAAGAAGTCTTCCGCGCCGCTGACCACATGCACGCCGGTGGAGCCGGCGCGGTCGAGCGGCTTGACGACAAAGGGCAGTCCGAGCCGGGACACGATGGCATGGAAATCCATGGTCGCCTTTGCCGCAAAGCGGATCGTGTCCGGCACGGGCAGGCCGATGTCGGTGCAGAAGCGGTGGAAGTGCCACTTGTTGTCGAACATGTCGAGCGTGGGCAATGCCGGAATGGGCGTGGTCTTCATCTTCAACCGGCCGCGCACGCGGTTGGCGAGGCGGATGGCATCGCAATCGGCGGGGATCAGGATGACATGGGGATTGCTTTCGGCGAGCCGGTTCACGGCTGCGACGTAGGCCGCGTCCGCGGCGCCGTCGATATCCAGTGTGATCTGCCGCTTGCACAGGCCCGACCATCTCAGGATGCCGGTCGCCTTTCCGCCGACCACCACGCACTTGGCATCGGTAAAACTGCGGATCGCAAGCAGCACGGCCGAGACCACGCGCCTGCAGTTGCCTGTCACGATGAAGTTGATCACCTGCTCTCCCTGTTCGATGCATGTTTTAACCGAAGCATGGCCGCTTGCTTGCGAACATATTTTGAGCCTGCGCAATCGTGCGGGATCGAGGCTTGCAAGAACAAGCGCCGGCTGCGCGTATCATTCCATGACGAAAAAAATTGATGCAGCAATGTGGCGCAAACGGACCGCGCACCGGCTACGCAAAAAAATCCTTGGAGGCCCGCATGAACAACGATAACGATTCCCGCATCCTCGTCGACGGACTGGCATTCCCGGAGGCGCCGCGCTGGCATGAAGGCGCGCTCTGGTTTTCCGACTTCTACACGCACAAGGTCCACCGCCTCGCCGGCGACGGCACGCTCGACACCATCGCCGAAGTGCCCGGCCAGCCCTCGGGACTTGGGTGGATGCCGGACGGCAGCCTGCTCGTCGTGTCGATGCACGACCGCCGCGTGCTGCGCATGGCGGACGGCCGTCTCGTCACCCATGCCGCGCTCGACCGCTACACCCCCTCGCTGTGCAACGACATGGTGGTGGATGCGCAGGGGCGCGCCTATGTCGGCAACTTCGGCTTCGACATGCTCAACAGGGAAGCGCCGAAGCCCACTGTGCTGCTGATGGTGGCTCCGGATGGCGAAACCCGGATTGCCGCCGACAATCTGCTCTTTCCCAACGGATGCGTGATCACGCCCGGCGGCGGCACGCTGATCGTGGCCGAGACCTTCGGCAAGTGCCTCACGGCTTTCGACATTGGGGCGGACGGCAGCCTGGAGAAGCGGCGCATCTGGGCCGAGCTCGGCGATGCCTCGCCGGACGGCATCTGTCTCGATGCGGAAGGCGCGGTATGGGTGGCATCGCCCCCGACCTCGGAATTCCTGCGCGTGCATGAAGGCGGCCGCGTGTCCGAACGCATCCCGGTCTCCGGCCAGGCGATCGCCTGCGCGCTCGGCGGACCGGAGCGGCGCACGCTGTTCATGGTCATCGGGAAGGTGGCAAGGGCGCCGCGCGCACTGGCCGAGCGCAACGGGCGCATCGAAGCGCGGGAGGTCGGCGTGGGCGGCGCCGGCATGCCCTGAGCGTTACCTGGCGTTACTGGCCGGAAGCGATCTGGCGCAAGCCAATGAACTTTCTACCGCCCAAATGTCTTACATACGAATTTGACAACGCCACTTTCCCGGAACGTATGTATGAATCCTATCTCCGTTGATAACGTCGTCGATACATACCGCTTTTACGCTCCCCTTTACGATCGCCTTTTCGGCGCCGTGCTCGAACCCGGCCGCCGCGCCCTCACCGAAGCCGTCTGCGCCATGCGCCCTACCTCCATACTGGAGGTGGGCGTGGGCACCGGGCTGACGCTGGAACGCTATCCCGCGAGCGCCTCGGTGATCGGCATCGACATTTCCACCGAGATGCTCGAGATCGCACGGGAGCGCGCGGAAAAGCTGCCGGGAAGAAGCATCCACCTCGCGGCGATGAATGCCGAGACGATGGACTTTCCCGACGGTTCCTTCGATTGCGTGGCGATTCCCTACGTGCTGTCGGTCACGCCCAACCCCGAGCGCCTGGTGGCCGAGATCCGGCGTGTGTGCCGCCGCAACGGCACGATCCTGATCCTCAACCATTTCAGCGGCAGCCGCTTCTGGTGGTCGCTGGAACGCGCGGTGCGGCCGCTGGCCAACCGCATCGGTTTCCGCTCCGATTTCTGCTTTGACGAGCAGATCCTGAAGCACGACTGGGAGATCCTGTCGGTAAAGAAGGTGAATCTGTGCGGCCTGTCGCGCCTGGTGACGATCCGCAACACCTGATCCCCTAGCCCTCCAATTTTCCGCACGCCTGTTCTTTTTCTAGTAGGATAAGAACAGGCGCCGTTCGCACATCCATTCCCAAGGTTTTCACCGCGCCGCCGTCTGCATCATGCGGAAGCGCAACCCTCGCAGTGCATAACGATAAAGGAGACATAGCATGAGACAGCCTCGTTTTACCCGACGCGATTTCATCAAGTCGGCCGCAGCCGCCACCGCAACCATCGCCTTTCCTGCAATCGCCCAATCCTACCCGTCGCGCCCGGTGCGCCTGATCTGCCCGTGGCCGGCAGGCGGCTCGACCGACGTCGTCATGCGCGCCTTCGCCGAGAGCCTGAGCAAGAACCTGGGCGGCACCGTGGTGCTGGACAACAAGCCCGGTGCCGGCGGCATCCTCGGCGCCGTCGAACTCGTGAACGCCAAGCCGGACGGCTATACGCTGTCGCAGCTGCCGCTCGGCATCTTCCGCATCCCGCACATGCAGAAGGTAGCATTCGACCCGATGAAGGATCTGACTTACATCGCCTGCCTGACCGGCTATACCTTCGGTCTGGTGGTGCGCTCGGATTCGCCGATCAAGAGCATCAAGGATCTCGTCGATTACGCGAAGGCCAATCCCGAGACCTTCTCGTATGGCTCCACCGGCACCGGTACCACGCCGCACCTGGTGGTGGAACAGTTCGCCAGGCGCGCCGGCATCAAGCTGATGCACGTACCGTTCAAGGGCAATGCGGACGGCATGCAGGCGCTGCTGGGCGGGCACGTGATGGCGCACAGCGATGCGACCGGTTGGGCATCCGCCGTCGAAGCCGGCCGCGCGCGCCTGCTGGCGACTTATGGCAGCAAGCGCACCAAGCGCTGGCCCAACGTGCCGACGCTGCTGGAGCTGGGCTACCAGACCGTGTCCGATTCGCCCTTCGGCATCGGCGGGCCGAAAGGCATGGAGCCGGCTATCGTCACCCGCCTCCAGGACGCGCTGCGCAAGACCCTGGACGACCCGGCGGTGCAGACGACGCTCGACAAGTTCGACCAGCCGGTGATCTGGATGGATAGCGCAACCTATACCAAGTTCGCGCAGGACACCTACCGCGAAGAGAAGGAAACGATCGAGAGCCTCGGGCTGGCCAAGACGAGCTGAGCGGACGCGCCGGCGGCGGTACGGCAAGCGCCGCTGCCGGCCATATTCTTTCCTCGCGGAATCGCATTTCAGCAACTATCATGAAATGACTTGAAGGACGCGAACAGCTTGCCATGCCTTTCATTTCCACCTGGATGAACGCGCTCGCCGCCTGCATGCGGTCCCGGGCCTGCAGGCCGGAACTGACGGCGCTCCTCGACAACTCTCCCGATCTCATCGCACGTTTCGACGATGGGCTGCGCTGCACCTACATCAACAGCAGAGTACAGGCTTACTTCAAGGTACCGCCGGAACGCGTGATCGGCAAATCCGTCGCCGAACTCCGCCCGTGCAGGAGCCTGCGCAAAATGCTGATGCGGCTCTTGCACGACGGCGGCGAAGCCACGCAAGAGTACAAGGATGGCGGCCGCAGCTTCGAGGCGCACTGCGTCGCCGAGCCGGGTGCGGACGGGACTGGCAGCTCCGTCCTGTGCATCGTGCGCGACGTGACGGCCCGCCGCCGGGCCCAGGAGGAGTTGAAGCACCAGGCGACGCACGACCCGCTGACCGGCCTGCCGAACCGCGCCCTTCTCACCGATCGCCTGATGCAGGCGATCAGCTATGCGCAGCGCTACCACCGCGCGATCGCCGTCGCCTTCCTCGACCTCGACAGGTTCAAGCACATCAACGATACGCTCGGCCACGATGCCGGCGACCAGTTGCTGAAGACCGTCGCCGCCCGCCTATCGGCCTGCGTGCGCGATTCCGACACCGTGGCACGCCTGGGCGGCGACGAGTTCGTGCTGGTGCTCTACGACCAGGCCAACGAAGAGATCACCTGCCAGGCGCTGCGGCGCGTGCTCGGCAGCATTTCACAGCCGATGGAGATTTGCGGACGCGAATTGACGATCAGCTGCAGCATCGGCTTTGCGGTCTATCCGCAGGACGGGCGCGACGCCGACACGCTGATCAAGAACGCCGATACGGCCATGTACCGCGCCAAGGAACGGGGGCGCGACACCTTCCGCTTCTATGACGAGGACCTGCACGCGCGCATCAACGAGCGGCTGCGCTGTCCGGAAGCCTTGCCATCGCGCGTACCGTGACGGCGATGGCGGTCCTGCCGGCTTACTTCAGGAGAGTACGCGCCAGGGCTTCGAGCCGGGCTGTATAGGCAGCGGGCTCCAGCTCCCTGCGCGCGACGCCGCTTTCGGTTGCGGCAGCGGCGATCTTCGGCGTCACGCCGGTCAGCAGGCGCTCATCGAGCAGTGTCGGCACGATGTACTTCTTGCTGAAGCGTGCATCGCTGCGCGCCATCTCCGCGAGGGCGACGACGCAGGCGCGCTTCATGGCCTGGTTGATGTTGGTCGCGGCGCTGTCGAGCGCGGCGCGGAAAAGGTAAGGGAAGCACAGGGCGTTGTTGATCTGGTTCGGATAGTCGGAACGGCCGGTGGCGACGATGGCGTCGGGCGCGGCTTCGAGCACCAGTTCCGGACGCAGTTCCGGCTCCGGGTTGGCCAGCGCGAACACGATGGGTTGCGCCGCCATCTTCTTCACGTCTTCCTGTTTCAGCAGGCCGGGGCCGGAGAGGCCGAGGAAGACGTCCGCCATGCCGATCACGTCGGACAGCGTTTGCGCCGTCGTGTCCTGCGCCCAGGCGCGCTTTTCCCCGGTGAGCTCGCGCGCGGTGGTCAGCACGCCGCGGCTGTCGCACACGTAGACATTCTCGCGGCGCACACCCAGGTCCACTAGCATGTCGAGGCAGGCCAGTGCCGCCGCGCCCGCGCCGGAGCACACCACCTTGGCCAGCGAGATGTCGCGGCCGGTCAGGTGCAGCGCGTTGAGGAAGCCGGAGCCGACGACGATGGCGGTGCCGTGCTGGTCGTCGTGGAATACCGGGATCGACAGGCGCTCGCGCAGCTGGCGCTCGACCGCGAAGCATTCCGGTGCCTTGATGTCTTCGAGGTTGATGCCGCCGAAGGTGGGATGGAGGGCGGCGATGATCTCGACCAGCTTGTCCGGGTCGGTCTCGTCGATCTCGATGTCGAAGGCATCGATGCCGGCAAACTTCTTGAACAGGACTGCCTTCCCTTCCATCACCGGCTTGCCGGCAAGCGCGCCGATGTCGCCCAGGCCGAGCACCGCGGTGCCGTTGGTGATCACGCCCACGAGGTTGCCCTTGGCGGTGTATTCGTAGGCCTTGGCGGGGTCCTTGTTGATCTCGACGCAGGGCACGGCGACGCCCGGCGAGTAGGCCAGCGCCAGGTCGGCCTGGCTGGCGACCGGCTTGGTCACCTGGATGGCGATCTTGCCGCGCTGCCCGGCGGCGTGGTATTCGAGTGCTTGTTGTTCCAGCGTGGTCATCGTGAAGCTTTCTGTCAGGTTGATCCGGAAGAGTCCGATCGAAAACACGCGCAGAATGCGGCGGCCCGCGCTGCCTGCGTGGTCGCAGTCGCGCGATGGTTTTCGAGCGGACTCGATATCTCGTCGTGGATTGTCGAACGCCTCCAGGCGTCGGGCGGTCAGGAACTGTCCGGCTTCCGGACATTGCACAGGGATCTCTCGTGCACGGTTCTTGCCGTCGTGTGCGGCCCGCGCAAGGCTGCTTAAGCCATCCGCGTTCCGTGGGCGGGCATGCCGCAGCGACGCAAGCGGCATCTCCCGGTTTCTCCCGCTGATAAGGGAGAAGGAGCAAACACGTCTCCCCGCGGCGGGACCGCAGGGAGGCGATAGACTAGCATAATCCGGCGCAATCCGGGCGTATAGCGGTATGGCTTTGCCGGACGTTCAGCGGAAGGCTTCGGCCAGCGACATGACGCGCGGCGCGACGGTGATGTTGAAGCCGGCGAGGACTTCGCCGAGCTGCTGCAAGTTGGATTCCTTTTCCGCCGCGGTCCAGCCTTCGAAAATGTCGGTGCCGGGTTTCTGGAAGTGGATGTCGACGACCTTCCTGCCGTCGTGATGGGTGTAGGGCTTGGTGAACACCTGCTTGAAGCCGAGGCCTTCGACCGCGCCGATGAACCCGGAAGGCGGGTCGGCCGCATCGACCGCGGCATACACCATGAATGTCTTGCCCGGCGGCTTGGCCGCGATATCCACCGCAAAGACACCGGGCGCGACCGGCGCCGACGTGCTCTTCAGAAAAAGCATATAACCCTCTTCCGGCAATCCAATGATCGAGGGAATATGCCACAAATATCTTTCCTGTAGAACAGTTGTCTTTCTTGCCAGCGCTACCGTACTATTGCGGCAAGACAACTTTGCAGGCATGCCCATGTTCGTCGGCCACTACTCCGCAGCCTTCCTTGCCAAGCGCGTCGCCCCCTCGGTGCCGCTTCCGGTGTATTTCATCGCCTGCCAGTTGATCGACCTGTTCTGGGGCGGGCTGGTGCTGCTCGGCATCGAGAAGCTGCGCGTGATCCCCGGCTTCACGCGCTCCAACGGACTGGATCTGTATTTCATGCCCTACACGCACAGCCTGTCGTCGGCGGTGCTGTGGTCGGTCGCGGCGGCCCTGCTGTTCTGGCTGTGCACCCCGCGGCTGGCGCAAAGGATGCGCTGCGCGTTCGCCATCGGCCTGACCGTGGCGGCGCATTGGATGCTGGACCTGCTGGTGCATATCCCCGACCTGCCCCTGTGGTTCGACAGCATGAAGGTAGGCCTGGGGTGGTGGAACTACCGGACCTTCGCACTCCTGCTGGAGCTCGGCCTGCTGTGGGGGAGCGTGCTGCTGTGCCTGAAGCAAGCCGGCGACCGGCGCGCACGCTACCTGCTTCTTGCGGCAGGCATGAGCGGCCTGCAACTGTACAGCCTCTTCAAGCAGCCGGCGGCACCGGCCGCCGTCGCGATGCAGCTCCTGGCCGCCTATCTCGCCCTCACCGCCTGTGCCTGGTGGGCAAGCCGCCGCCCTGCGATCAGCGCGGGAACGGCGACAGCGGCGTGACCTTGGTTTCCTTCTGCGGCGGCGTGCGCGCCACGTTCATGATCATCGACACCGTGGTGAAGTACCCCGCCAGCCCGACCATGTCGATCACGCCACGCTCGCCGAAGCGCTCCACCGCGCGCCGGTAAGTCTCGTCCGACACGCCCTGAGTGCGGGCCAGCTCGTCGCACAGGTCATACGCAATCTCTTCGTCTTCAGCCATGCCGCGCGGGCGCCGGCCTTCCGCCAGCGCATCGAGGACTTCCTGCTTCACCCCGGCCTTGAGCGCCAGCGGGTAATGCATGCACCACTCGAACTGCTGCGTCCACTGGCGCGACACGATCAGCATCACCCATTCGTTGATCCGTGTTTCGAGCGCGCTGTGGAAGCGGATATATTCGCCGACCTTCTGCAGCCGGTTCATCAACTCGGGACTGCGCATGAGCGGGATGAAGGGGCCGAACACGGCGCCGCGCGGGCCGTTGATCAGTTCCTGCGCCGCCGCCTTCTGGGCGTCGTCCATCGCGTCCATCGCCAGCGGCGGCATGCGCTCCGGGCCAGCCATGCAGTTTGTCGGGTCGAGTCTGGTGGTGCCGTAGCTCATGTCGCTTCCTTTCGTTCAAGTCGATTGTCCTGTCCCCGCCCGAGCAGCAAGGCGCTGCCGGCCAGCAGCACGGCCGCGATGACCAGCGCCGTCGAAAAACTGCCGCCGCCGGCGCCCGATACGGTGAGCGGCCCGATGATCTGGCCCGCGGCAAATGCCGAGGTCATTGCCGCGATCAGGACCGTGGCATTGCCGGCCGCAATGCGCTTGCCTTCCTGCAGCGCCGCCAGCGTGATGACCATGAAGGTGCCGCCAACGCACAGCGCGGCCACGAACACTGCAAGGAGGCCGGGCATGACGGCCGGCAGCACGACGCCGGCGGCCATCACGAAATGGCTCAGCATCCAGAGCCGCCGGTTGCCCATGCGAGCGACCAGCCAGGCGACGGCCAGCGTCGATAGCGCCGCGGCAAGGCCGAAGATCGGCCAGGACCAGCCGAACAGCGAGGAATCCTGCAGCGCGTTGCGCGCCATGACCGGCAGGAAGGTGGCGGGGATGATGTAGCCAAAGCCGAACACGCCGTAGCAGAACACGAGGCGTACCGCATCCATGTTCCATTTGTAGCGGGCGTGGGCCGTCGGCCCGCCGGCCGCGGCGTCGGTGGCGCGGAAGAAACGCCATGTCGCGGCCGCGACCGCCAGCGACAGCAATCCCATCGATAGCCAGGCTTGGGGCGACGGCGCCTCGGCGCGGATCAGCGCCAGGCACAGCAGGCCTGCCAGTGCGATGCCGGTTCCCACCCCGGCGAACACGAGGCTGTTGAGGAAAGGACGCTGGTAGCGCGCCAGCGAACCCATGCACCATGCCGACACCGAGATCAGCACCCAGGCGCTGGCCATGCCGGCCAGCAGGCGCAGCACCAGCCAGACCGCAAACGGCAACTGCATGCCCATCGCCAGTGTCAGCACGGCAACGGCAAGCAGGCCGCCGCGGATAGCGTGCTCCGGCCGGATGCGCACCACCATTGCGCTGAGCGCACCCAGCAGGTAACCGAGATAGTTGGCCGAGGCGAGCAGGCCGCCGGAGGCGATTGAGAGTCCGGCATCCTGCATCATCATCGGCATGACGGGCGTAAACGCAAAACGCCCGATGCCCATGGCGACGGCAAGCGCCGACAAGCCGGCAAGCGCCTTGGCAAGCGGCCCGGCTTCGGGGCGGAGTGCGCCGATGGGGCGCGCGGTGGTGGAATCCTGTCTGTTCATGCTAGCAGTCTACCTTGACCAAGGCATCCTTAAAAATGAATAATGGAGATAGGAGGTTCTCAAAATGAGAAACATCGACCTGGATTCCCTGCACATCTTCAAGGCTGTCGTGGACTACGGCGGCATCACCAAGGCGGCCAGCCAGCTCAACCGCGTGCAATCGAACATCACTACCCGCGTCAAGAACCTGGAAGACCGGCTGGGCGTGAAACTGTTCCAGCGCCAGGGCGGCAAGCTGGTGCTGTCGCCGGAAGGCACGCAGCTCCTGTCCTATGCCGACCGCCTGCTGCGCCTGGCGTCCGAGGCCGAAGCCTCGCTGCGCCAGGGAACGCCGCGCGGCACCTTGCGCATCGGCACGATGGAGAGCACCGCGGCGGCCCGCCTGCCACCCCTGCTGTCGCGCTATCACCAGCGCTTTCCGGAAGTGCAGATCGAACTCGTCACCGGCACCTCCGGGGCCTTGATCGGGCGCGTGCTGCGCTTCGAAGTCGAGGCGGCCTTCGTCGCCGAGCCCTTTACCGCGACCGGCCTGGACATGCAGGAAGCCTTCCGCGAGGAACTGGTGCTGATCACGCCGAAAAACAGCCCGCCGGTGAAGACGCCGAAGGATTTGAGCAAGCATACGCTGATTGCCTTCACCACCGGCTGCTCCTACCGGCGGATCCTGGAGGAATGGCTGGGCATGTCGTCCATCGTGCCCGACCGCGTGCTCGAGCTCGGTTCCTATCATGCGATCGTGGCCTGCGTCGCCGCCGGTTCGGGCGGCGCCATCGTGCCGCGCTCGGTGCTTGCCGTGGTGCATGCGGAAAACGAGGTGGCTGCCTATCCGCTGCCCGAGCGTGTCGCCCGCGCGAAAACCTGGCTGGTGTGGCGCGAGGGGCATCAGTCGGTGGCGCTCGATGCGCTCAAGGGCGAGTTGCAGAAGCAAAAGCGCTGACGCGTCCGAAGTATTTTTTTCCTTCCACCGCGTAGTTCTTACGCATGTGGCGCGCACCGCCTTGCGCGCATGCACGCGCCGCCGCTGGCATAAACGCTGCATTCCTGTCCCTGCCGCATTGCGCCTTCCAGGCAATGCGAATTGGCGCTCGTCCGTCCCAGACAGGAGATCCGGCAATGAAGAGCTTTCCCTTCGGATTGAACATCCGCATCGCCATCGCCATGCTCGGCGCCTTGTCCCTTGTTTCCTGCAGCGGCGGGGGCGGCGACAGCGGCACGACCACACCGGCCAGCAGCTCCCCAGCGCCGGCCGCGACGCAAGCGGCGGTCTCGGAACTGGTCGACACCTTCGCCTCCACGCTCACGGCAGCGCAGGTCGTGCCGCAGCGCTCAAGCGCGGCCACCGCTGCTGGCACCGTCGTCATCCAGCCGGCCACGCGCCTGATGACTGCGACGCTGACCACGACGGGCATCGCCGGCACTGCGGCGGATATCCAGCAGGCACCGGCGGGCCTGAACGGGCCGATTGTTTTCCCGCTGACAGAGACCTCGCGCGGCAGCGGCGTCTGGACCGCGCGCGCGGTGCTGACCGAAGCGCAGCACAACGCCTTCCGCGCGGGCGATTTCTATTTCAACGTGCGCAGCACCAACTTCGGCGAGGGCGAGATCCGCGGCCAGATCCTGTCGCAACAGCCGGGGACGACGCCGGCAACTTCGACCAGTACCGGCACGGGCACCAGCGCCAACACCGGCACCACCAGCGTCGGCGCCGGGCTCAATCCCTTCGTCACCTCCACGGGCACCTTCCTCACTGCGCTGCGGGGCTCGCAGGAAGTGCCGCCGAACACGAGCGTCGCACTGGGCTCCGGCACGGTGCTCGTCAACCCTGCCAACGGGCAGCTGATTGCCGGCGTGACGACTTCCGGCATTGCGGGAACCTCGGCGCATATCCATGAAGCACCGCAAGGGGTGAACGGCCCGATCATCTTCCCCCTCGCGGAATCGGTTGCGGGCAGCGGCGTCTGGACGACCAGCGTGGTGCTCACCGAAGCGCAACTGGCCTCCTTGCAGGCAGGGAATTTCTACTTCAACGTCCACAGCGCCGCCTTCCCCAACGGCGAAATCCGCGGCCAGATCCTGCCGCAGACCATCTCGCTCGAATTCGTCACCGGCGCCGCAGGAAGGCCCGGCGCGACGAACGGCACAGGCACAGGGCTTACCGGGACAGGGACGGGAATAACCGGGACAGGGACGACTGGAACAGGGACGACCGGAACCGGCATGACAGGCACCGGCCTGACCGGTACGGGAACAACCGGATCAGGATTGACGGGAACAGGGGTGACTGGAACAGGTACCGGGCTGACCGGCACAGGCACGGGAATCACCGGCACAGGCACCGGACTCACCGGCATAGGCACCGGAATCACCGGCACGGGCACCGGAATCACGGGCACAGGCACCGGAATCACCGGAACGGGCACCGGACTCACCGGAACGGGCACCGGATTCACCGGCACAGGCACCGGATTCACCGGCACAGGCACCGGACTCACCGGCACAGGC
>NZ_DASRXF010000058.1:0-24043 GCF_035654295.1 Noviherbaspirillum sp.
TGGTACAGGAATACGGTGTGGATCGCTTCGCGCGCCGGATCGTTGCCGCGGAAGCTGAACGACACGTTCGACACGCCGCCGGACACTTTGGCGTGCGGCAGGTTCTCGCGGATCCAGCGCGTCGCGTTGATGAAGTCGACCGCGTAGTTGTTGTGCTCCTCGATGCCGGTCGCGATCGCGAAGATGTTCGGGTCGAAGATGATGTCCTCGGGCGGGAACCCGACCTTCTGCACCAGCACGTCGTAGGCGCGCTTGCAGATCTCGGTCTTGCGCGCGAAGGTGTCGGCCTGGCCGGTTTCGTCGAAGGCCATCACGATGACGGCCGCGCCGTAGCGGCGGCACAGGGTCGCCTGGCGCAGGAATTCCTCCTCACCCTCCTTGAGCGAGATCGAGTTGACCACCGCCTTGCCCTGCACGCACTTCAGGCCGGCCTCGATCACCGACCACTTCGACGAGTCGATCATGATGGGCACACGCGCGATGTCCGGCTCGGACGCGATCAGGTTCAGGAAGCGGCTCATCGCCGCCACCGAGTCCAGCATCGCCTCGTCCATGTTGATGTCGATGATCTGCGCGCCGTTCTCGACCTGCTGGCGCGCCACCGACAGCGCCTCGTCATACTGCTCGTTGAGGATCAGGCGGGCGAATGCCTTGGAGCCGGTCACGTTTGTGCGCTCGCCGACATTCACGAACAGCGATTCGTCGTCGACGATGAACGGCTCCAGGCCGGACAGCTTCATGCGATGGTCGCTCTGCGGCACCTTGCGCGGCGCAACGCCCTTGAGCTCCGCCGCGATCGCGCGGATGTGGTCGGGCGTCGTGCCGCAGCAGCCGCCGGCGATGTTGACGAAGCCGCTCTGCGCGAAGTCCTTCAGCAGCGAGGACGTGACATCCGGGGTTTCGTCGAAGCCGGTCTCGGCCATCGGATTGGGCAGGCCGGCGTTCGGATAGATGGAGACGAAGGTGTCGGCGATCTTCGACAGTTCTTCCGCGTAGGGACGCATGACCGCGGCACCGAGCGCACAGTTCAGGCCGATGGTCAGCGGTTTTGCATGGCGAACGGAGTGCCAGAACGCGGGCACGGTCTGGCCGGACAGGATGCGTCCCGAGGCATCGGTCACGGTGCCGGAAATCATGATCGGCAGGCGCTTGCCCGACTCTTCGAAATAGGTGTCGATGGCAAACAGCGCCGCCTTGCAGTTGAGCGTGTCGAAGATGGTTTCGACGAGCAGGATGTCGGCGCCGCCGTCGACGAGGCCGCGCACCTGTTCATGATAGGCCGCCGCCAGCTGGTCGAAGCTGATGTTGCGCGCGCCGGGATCGTTGACGTCCGGCGAGATGGACGCCGTCTTCGGCGTGGGGCCTATCGCACCGGCGACGAAACGCGGCTTGTCCGGCGTCGAATACTTGTCGCACTCCGCGCGCGCAAGCCGTGCCGCCGCCACGTTCATCTCGTAGGCCAGATGCGCCATGTGGTAATCCTCCTGCGCAACAGCGGTTGCACCGAAGGTATTGGTCTCGATGATATCGGCGCCGGCGGCGAGATACTTGCCGTGGATTTCGCTGATGATCTGCGGCTGCGTCAGCACCAGCAGGTCGCTGTTGCCCTTCAGGAACAGCTCCTTGCCCGGCACCGAGAAGTCGGCGAAGCGCTCGCCGCGGTAATCCTCTTCCGTCAGCTTGTACTGCTGGATCATGGTGCCAGTCGCACCGTCGAGGATGAGGATGCGCTGGGACAGCAGATCGCGCAATAGCGCTTCGGTGGAAGAGACGGCGTCGCGTTTCATTTTGATCTCGCAAAAAACAAAAAACCCGGCCAGCAAAGCAGGACCGGGTCTGATCTCCGCTTTAGCTGCATTTGTAAATGGGACTATCCCTCATGGGACTGCACCCTGGCGCCCGCAAGCTGGTTTGACTTGTTCAATCAAATCGGCGCAACAAAAATTATACGAGAAATTGACGGAATCGTTGGCGGGAAGGGGCTCGGTGTTGATATTTCTATATTTCCGCCAGGAACGAGACTTATCCGAACCGCCCGCCTTCCAGCGGAAAGCCCTTGAGGAATTCCGCGGCCGGCAGCCGCTTGCCGCCCGGCTTTTGCAGTTCGGTCACGCGCAGCACGCCTTGGCCGCAGGCGACCAGCACGCCGTCCTGCGCAGTCGCGGCGAGCACCGTCCCGGGCGCTGCGGTGGTGGTTTCAGCGGCCACCACGGCACGCCAGAATTTCACGGACACCCCGTTGAAGGTGGCGCTCGCGCCGGGGAAAGGGTTGAACGCGCGGATCTTCCGCTCAATGACCTGCACCGGTTGCGCGAGGTCGAGGGCGGCCTCTTCCTTGGCGATCTTGGCGGCATAGGTCACGCCCGCTTCGGGCTGGGGCGTCGCCTCGAGCACGCCCTGCTCCAGCTTGCGCAGGGCCTCGACAATCATGCCTCCACCGAGCGTGGCAAGCTTGTCGTGCAGGCTGGCGGTCGTATCGTCGGCGGCGATCGGAAGGCGTCCGGTCAGCAACATGGGGCCGGTATCCAGCCCCTCTTCCATCTGCATGATGACGACGCCGGTTTCCGCATCGCCCGCCTCGATCGCCCGGTGGATGGGCGCGGCGCCGCGCCAGCGTGGCAGCAGCGAGGCATGGATGTTGATGCAGCCGCGCTTCGGGATGTCGAGCACGCTGCGCGGCAGGATCAGCCCGTAGGCGGCAACCACCATGACATCGTGCGGCGTGGACTGCAGCAGTTCGTGCGCTTCCCGGGCGACCTCCGGATACTTGCCGTCCAGCCGCAGGGAAACCGGCTGCGCAACGCGCATGCCCTGCGCAACCGCGAACTGCTTGACCGGCGACGCCTGCAACTGCATGCCGCGTCCGGCCGGACGGTCCGGCTGGGTCAGCACGAGCGGAATCTCGAAACCTGCCTCATGCAGGGACTTGAGGGCGACAGCGGCGAATTCCGGCGTGCCGGCGAAGACGATTCTCATGCTTGTTTTTCTTCTAGCGGCGCGGCGATTACCGGACGGAGGCTACCTTGCGCTGCCTGGCGATTTCGCGCTCCTCCTTGAGGAGCTTGGTCTTGATGCGGTTGCGCTTGAGCGGCGACAGGTATTCGACGAACACCTTGCCCTTCAGGTGATCCATCTCGTGCTGGATGCACACGGCGAGCAAACCGTCGGCGTCGATCTCGAACTGTTTGCCGTCGAGGTCGTAGGCGCGCACCTTCACCCGTGCCGGGCGCTCGACGCCGTCGTAGATGCCGGGCACCGACAGGCAGCCCTCGTCATAGACCTGCCTTTCCTCGCTGGCCCAGACGATCTCGGGATTGATGAAGACCTGCAGCTGGTCGTGGGTTTCGGACACGTCGATCACGATGAGCTGCTCGTGGACGTCGACCTGGGTCGCGGCCAGTCCGACGCCGGGTGCGTCGTACATGGTCTCGGCCATGTCGGCGGCGAGTTTTTTCAGGCGCTCGTCGAACACGGCCACCGGCTTGGCGACCTTGTGCAAGCGCGGATCGGGATAGCGAAGAATATTGAGTATGGACATACGGCTTTTGCGCAACAGCTGCACGAACTAGGAGTGTCGTTTCTCTTGCTAGTTCAAGGATTTATGTGCAGAATTTGATTCAATTTGACAAGTTTTGCCGGGGCTTTTCTGGTTAAACCTTGACACACCGGCAACGTGCAGTGGCGATCCTGATTGTCGTTTTTGTGCCAGCGATCTTGCCACCGATCGTGCCACATTTACCGGACTTACCATGAAAAAGTTTAGCACAGCCGCCCTCGCTATCGCGCTTGCATCCTCCTTCGGCAGCGCATTCGCCGCCGGCGAACCAGCGATGAACAACCCGCGCTGTGCCTTCCTGCAGAATGCGCCGGACCAGCACACCGTCGTCCGCGGCGACACCCTGTGGGGCATTTCCGGCCGGTTCCTCCAGAACCCGTGGTGCTGGCCCCAGGTCTGGGGCATGAACAAGGAAGAGATCCGCAATCCGCACCTGATCTATCCCGGCCAGATCGTCTACTTCGACCGCGTGGCAGGCCGCCTGCGTCTGGGCAGCCCGGTCGGCAGCGGTGCCGCGGGGCAGGATGGCCGCGGCATTCAGACCGTCAAGCTCTCCCCGCAACTGCGCACCGAAGGCCTGGGCCAGGAAGCGGTGCCGGCCATTCCCTCCAATGTGATCGAACCCTTCCTGTCGCAGCCGCTGATTGTCGGCGAAGGCGATCTGAGCGACGCGCCGCGGATCGTGGCGACGCAGGAATCGCGCGTCATGCTGGGCAAGGATGACAAGGCCTATGTGCGCGGCGCGATCAATTCCGGCACATCCTTCCAAGTGTTCCGCCCGGGCACGCCGCTGCGCGATCCGGAAACCAATGCGGTGATCGGCTATGAAGCCGCCTATCTGGGCACCATCAAGCTCGAACGGCCGGCGCGTGCCGAGGATGAAGCGCACGTGTTCAACGTCGTGAACGTGAAGCAGGAAATGGCCGTGGGCGACCGCCTGCTGCCCGTGCCTCCCACGCCGATGCTCAATTACGTGCCCCACCCGCCGGAGAAGGAAGTCAGCGCGCGCATCGTCTCGGTGTACGGCGGTGTCACGCAAGCGGGCCAGAACCAGATCGTCTCGGTCAACCGCGGCCGCAAGGATGGCATCGACATGGGCACCGTGCTGGAACTGTACCGCTTCGGCCCGGTCATCTCGGACCGCACCGACAAGGGTTCCTTCTGGTCCTTCGGTCCGTGGGGACGCAAGCAGGTCAAGCTGCCCGACACCCAGTACGGCAGCCTGTTCATCTTCCGCGTGTTCGACTCCATCTCCTATGGCCTGGTGATGCAGGTGACGGACACGGTGCAGGTCGGCGACGTCGCCAAGTCGCCCGAGTAACGCTGCATGTCGCATGAAGGATGGGCGCATGAACTTGCGCAATGGCTCCGGCTGGAGCGCACGCCCGGCGTAGGCCTGGAAACCGCGCGCCGCCTGCTCGCCGCTTTCGGCCTGCCCGCGAACATCTTCTCGGCGGACCTTTCTGCCCTGCTCCAGGTCGCTCCCGACCGCGTAGCGCGCGCACTCGCCTCCCCTGCACCGGACGACATCCGCGCGCAGATCGACAAAACCCTCGAATGGGCGGCACAGCCGGGCAACCACGTGCTGACGCTCGCCGACGAACAGTATCCCCAAGCCCTGCTCGACATCGCCGACCCGCCGCTGGTGCTGTATGCGAAGGGCCGGTTGGAACTGCTCACCGCCGCATCGCTCGCTGTGGTCGGCAGCCGCAACGCGACGACGCAGGGCATGGTCAACGCGGAGCAGTTTTCTTCCGTGATGAGCGAAGCCGGGCTCACCATCATCTCCGGGCTGGCCCTGGGCATCGACACAGCGGCACATACCGGCGGCCTGCGCGGCGCCGGGTCGACGGTCGCGGTGATCGGCACCGGCGCCGACATTGTCTACCCGGCGCGCAATCGCGCACTGGCGCACCGCATCGCGGAAAGCGGCTGCATTCTCAGCGAATACCCGCTCGGCATGGGGGCACTCGCCGCTAACTTCCCGCGTCGCAATCGCATCATCTCCGGGCTGTCGCAAGGCGTGCTGGTAGTCGAAGCGGCGGCGCAGTCAGGCTCACTGATCACCGCGCGCATGGCGGGCGAACAGGGGCGAGACGTGTTTGCGATCCCGGGCTCGATCCACTCGCCGCTGTCGAAGGGCTGCCACCTGCTCATCAAGCAGGGGGCCAAGCTGGTGGAGTCGGCGCAGGATGTGCTTGAAGAGTTGCGCGTCGTCGCCGCACCGAAGGTGCCTGCCTCGAAAGCCGAACGCGAACCTGTTGGCGAACATGCGCTACTCGCGGCCATCGGCTTCGATCCGGTTGCGCCCGACATCCTCGCGCTGCGTTGTGACATGGATATCGCGACCCTCAATGCCGAGCTGCTCACGCTCGAAATCGACGGCCATGTCGAGCGGCTGGCAGGCGGCATGGTGCGGCGGCTCGCAACACCCTGAAACCAATTCTGCTGTCCGAGTTCCCGTTTTTGGGATATGCTGTAATCGTAAGGCCCGATAAACCTTGTACTGTCGCTGGCATGACATCGCTTTTTCCTGTGCGTAGCAGCATCGCGTTTTAACAGGAATCGCAATCCAAGCGTGTCATATTTCGCAACCTGGTCGCGGCGCCGCCGTATGGCAAAACGGCCTTAACGCTACAGTAAATCATGTTCGACGTTCTCGTTTATCTCTACGAAACCTACTACCGCCCCGACGCCTGCCCGGATTCGGAAGCGCTGGTCAAGAAATTGTCCGCGGTCGGTTTCGAGGAAGAAGAGATTTCCAAGGCACTGGGCTGGCTGACCGACCTCGCTGAGGCCACCAACGAGTTTGCAGAAAGCTATCCCCAGCAGACCGCCTTTTCCTTCGGCATCCGCATCTACGCGCCGCAGGAACTGGATGTGCTGGGCACGGAAACCGCCGGCTTCCTGCAATTCCTCGAATCCGCCAAGGTCATCGACCCGATCCAGCGCGAGATCATCATCGAGCGCGCGCTCGCCGTGGCCGACCCGCAGGTCTCGCTCGACAAGATCAAGGTCATTGTCCTGATGGTATTGTGGAGCCAGGGCAAGGAACCCGACGCGCTGATTTTCGACGAACTGTTCTCGACCGACGACGATTCCGAACCACGCCTCATGCACTGACGTCAAAGGTGCTTGGGACGCGCCGCCCGCCTTTGTTTCCGATCAGCCAAACCGGCTGACGGCCGGGCTTTCCTCCTCCCCTCGCTTGCGGTTTTCGCCGCAACACGCTTATCATTGGCCGCTAAAACGCCGGATCGTTGATATATTGGTAGGACTTGCAGCCGTGTAACTTTCCGGGCTGTCCGATTGCTGTCTATATATATTAGGCGCACGCGTGCGCCACATTCGAGACCATTCTTATGACTAAGACCCTCATCATCGCAGAGAAGCCCTCTGTCGCGAACGATATCGCGAAGGCGCTCGGCGGCTTCGCGAAGCACGATGAGTACTTTGAATCCGACGAGTACGTGCTGTCTTCCGCCGTCGGCCACCTGGTCGAGATCAGTGTCCCCGAGGAATATGACGTCAAGCGCGGCAAGTGGACCTTCACGCACCTGCCGATGATCCCGCCGCACTTCGCGGTCACCCCCATCGCCAAATCCGAATCGCGCCTCAAGGTGCTCAACAAGCTGCTCAAGCGCAAGGATGTCAGCGCCGTCGTCAACGCCTGTGACGCGGGCCGCGAGGGTGAACTGATCTTCCGGCTGATCATGCAGTACGCGAAGGCAAAGCAACCGGTCAAGCGGCTGTGGCTGCAGTCCATGACGCCGGCCGCCATCCGCGACGGTTTCGCCAGGCTGCGTGACGACAAGGAAATGTTGCCTTTGGCCGATGCCGCGCGCTGCCGTAGTGAAGCGGACTGGCTCATCGGCATCAACGGCACGCGCGCCATGACCGCGTTCAACTCCAAGGAAGGCGGTTTCTACCTGACTACCGTGGGTCGCGTGCAGACGCCGACCCTGTCGATCGTGGTCGAGCGTGAAGAGAAGATCAAGAATTTCGTTCCGCGCGACTACTGGGAAGTACGCGCCGAGTTCGTGTGCGCCGCCGGGATCTATGAAGGCCGCTGGCTCGACACCAAGTTCAAGAAGGACGAGGCCGACCCCGAGAAGCGGGCCGAGCGCCTGTGGAGCAAGGCTGCCGCCGAATCCATCGTCGCGGCCTGCCGCGGCAAGCAGGGTACGGTCACCGAAGAAGCGAAGCCCGCGACGCAGCTGTCGCCCGCCCTCTTCGACCTGACCAGCCTGCAGCGCGAAGCCAACTCCCGCTTCGGCTTTTCCGCGAAGAACACACTGGCACTCGCGCAGGCGCTGTACGAAAAGCACAAGGTGCTCACCTACCCGCGTACCGACTCGCGCCACCTGCCCGAAGACTACATCGCCACCGTCAGGCAGACGTTCGACGTGGTGGCCGAGAACCACAACTACCACCAATTCGCCAAGCAGATCATCGACAAGAACTGGGTGAAGCCGAACAAGCGCATCTTCGACAATGCGAAGATCAGCGACCACTTCGCCATCATCCCGACGCTGCAGGCGCCGAAGAACCTGTCCGAGCCCGAACAGAAGCTGTACGACATGGTCGTGCGGCGCTTCATGGCCGTGTTCTTCCCCGCGGCCGAGTACCTCGTCACGACCCGCTTCACGGAAGTGTCGGGCCATACCTTCAAGACCGAAGGCAAGGTCATGACCAACGCCGGCTGGCTGGCGATCTACGGCAAGGAAGCCGCCAACGACGAGGACAAGGAAAATGCCGGCACGCTGGTGCCGGTGGCCAAGGACGAAAAGGTGAAGACCGAGAAGGTCGCGGCCAACGGCCTGGTCACCAAGCCGCCGGCACGCTATACGGAAGCGACGCTGCTGTCGGCGATGGAAGGCGCCGGCAAGCTGGTCGAGGACGAGGACCTGCGCGAGGCGATGGCCGGCAAGGGCCTCGGTACACCGGCGACGCGCGCGGCGATCATCGAAGGCCTGCTCAATGAGAAATACCTGCTGCGCGAAGGCCGCGAGCTGATCCCGACCGCGAAGGCCTTCCAGCTGATGACGCTCTTGCGCGGGCTCGGCGTCGACGAACTCACCTTGCCCGAGCTGACCGGCGAATGGGAGTACAAGCTGTCGCAGATGGAACGCGGCAGGATCAGCCGTGAAGAGTTCATGCGCGAGATCGCGCAGATGACGCAGATCATCGTCAAGCGCGCCAAGGAATACAACAACGACACCATCCCCGGCGATTACGCGACCCTTCACACGCCTTGCCCGAACTGCGGCGGCGTCGTGAAGGAAAACTACCGCCGCTTCGCCTGCACCAAGTGCGAGTTCTCGATGACCAAGGTGCCCGGCGGCCGCCAGTTCGAAATCGCCGAGGTCGAGGAGCTGCTGCAGAAGCGCGAGATCGGTCCGCTGCAGGGCTTCCGCTCGAAGATGGGCCGTCCCTTTGCCGCTATCCTCAAGATCGTGCGCGACGAAGAGAACAACAACCACAAGCTGGAGTTCGACTTCGGCCAGGCGCAGAACGACGATGAGGATGGGGAAGGCGTCGACTTCAGCAACCAGACCCCGCTCGGCCCCTGCCCCAAGTGCGGCAGCGGCGTGTACGAGATGGGCCTGGCCTACGTGTGCGAAAAGACCGTGGCCAAACCCAAGGCCTGCGACTTCCGCAGCGGGCGCATCATCCTGCAGCAGGAGATCCTGCCGGAACAGATGGCCAAGCTGCTCAATGACGGACGCACCGACCTGCTGCCGGGTTTCATCTCGCAACGCACGCGGCGCCCCTTCAAAGCCTTCCTGGTGAAGGACAAGAACGGCAAGGTGAGCTTCGAGTTCGAAGAGCGCAAGGCCAAGGTACCGGCGAAAGGCAAGGCAGCCGCCGAGGAAGCGGAAGAAGCGCCGAAGAAGACTGCCGCCAAGACCGCAACCAAGACCGCTGTAAAGACGGCCGTGAAAACCGCCGCAAAGACGGCGGCAAAGACCGCGGTGAAGAAGCCTGTTGCCAGGAAAGCGACAACAAAGAAGGCCGCCTGATCTCCCTAGCGCGAGGAGCCGTCCATGAACGACATCATCGAGACCAGCCCGTCCAAGGATGAATGCAACCTCGCCATGCTGGCGCATTTGCTTGGCATATTCAGCAGCTTTTTCGGCGCGCTCGTGCTCTGGCTGGTCAAGCGCGAGGACGACGGTTTCGCCGCACAGGAAGCGCGAGAAGCGCTGAACTTCCAGATCACGATCGCGATCGCCATGATGGCCGCCTTCATGCTGAAGTTCGTGCTGATCGGCTTCCTCCTGTTTCCGCTGCTCCTCCTGGCCAACTTCATCTTCTGCCTGCTCGGCGCCGTATCGGCGGCGAAGGGCAAGGCCTACCGTTACCCGCTCACGCTGCGCCTCGTCAGTTAGCGCTGCGGCTCCAGCCCCGCGTAACGCGGCAGCTCGTCATCCATCTCCGCCCACGCGGGCAAGCCGGTCGCGAAGATATGGGCGACCGGCTTCGCCTGCGTCGGCGTGTCGATCGTCCCCATGCGCAGCCGCAGCACACCCGGCAAGTCATCCTTGCGCGAATACAGCGGCGAGCCGCAACGGCTGCAGAATGCGCGCTTCTTTCCCGGCGACGATTCGTATTCCGAGATCAGCTCCTGCCCGCACAGCCATTGGAAGGACGCGGCATCCACCGGCGCCGCGATCACGGTGGCGCTGCCCTGCGCCTTGCGGCAATCGCTGCAGTGGCAGACGGTGATGGTGCCGAACTTGCCGCCATAGGCGTACTGCACGCCGCGGCACATGCAACTTCCACGAATCATTGATGCTCCTTTCAAGGTGATCCGGATTTCGTTCCAGAAAATGCCATTCGGAACCCCGCCCTCCCGGCGCGGTCGAATAATGACAAGAGCATTGCGCTGGCAATGCGTCCAATTCTGGAGGAAAAAATGAACACAAGCAGACTGTTTTCCATCGCGGGCGCACTTACGCTCGCTCTGAGCCTCACCGCATGCGGCACGCCCACGCGCCAACAGGTCGGCATCGGTGCCGGCGCCGTCATCGGCGGCGTGGCCGGCAGTGCGATAACCGATGGCAGTACCCTCGGTACTTTGGGTGGCGCGGCTGTGGGCGGCGTGGTCGGCAACGAAGTATCGAAAAAGAAAAGGTAAGAAGTTGTAACGCAGAGGTGCGCGGCGGAAGCGTCGTCCGCGCACCGCTGTCCCCGGCTGCACATCCCTCCTCGCTGCCACCTCTCCGCAAGTCCTTGATAAACGGGGCTGTCCGCCGAATCCAGTTCCCGGGCTCATTCCAGCCGCTCCGCGGCCGCAGCTTTTCGTGCGTCGAACACCTCTCCTGCCTTGCAAGGACGCGCCGGAACTTTCGCTAGTTGAAAGATTCTACACACTCGCATGCATGCCATTTTGGCATGAATGGCTTTCGTGCTTCGCGATTTTTACAAAGGAGAATTCTTATGTTGAAGTGGACTATCCCCCTGGCATGCGCACTGGTTCTGGCAGCCTGCGGCACCGGCAGAATGTCCGGCACCGGCGGCACCTCGGGCTCCTCGGGCTCTTCGGCAACCTCGCCGAGCTCCTCGTCCGGCGCCAGCGGCAGCTACGGCACATCCGGCAGCTCTTCCTCGACCAGCAGCCCGAGCAGCGGCAGCTCTTCCGGCGGCACCACGACCACCCCGAGCGGCCCCGCAGCCGGTTCGGCTGCCGACACCTCCGGCAGCGGTTCGGGTAGCTCCAGCAGCAGCTCGAGTCCGGCGACCGGCTCCGGTGCAGTCACCGGCAGCGGCAGCGGCGGCGCCACTTCCGGCAGCGGCTCGACCTCGAAGTAAGCGCGCTCACGTGGTGTGCGACGGCCGCGTCAACCGGCTCCGCACACTACGCCTTCATGCACGAGCAGGTAGCGCTTGCGCTCCAGCCCTCCCGCATATCCCGACAAGCCGCCTGTCGTGGCCAGCACGCGGTGGCAAGGCACGATGATCGACACGGGATTGCGGCCGATCGCCGTGCCGGCAGCGCGGGTGGCCTTCGGGCTGGCAACGGTCCGTGCGATGGACTGGTAGCTTGACGTACAGCCGAACGGCAGCGCCTGCAGCGCATCCCATACCGCACGCTGGAAAGGCGTGCCGGCCAGATCAAGTGCGATGTCGAAGCGATCGCGCGCACCGTCGAAATACTCATCCAGCTGGCGCATTGCCGCCTGCAGGTGCGGATTGGAGGGATTGCGCGTCCATCCAACCGGCCCCCTGAAATATTTGTGCTCTTCAAAGTACAGGCCGCACAGGCCTCTTCCCGTGGCAGCGAGCAGCAGCGTGCCGACGGGGCTGCGGTGTTCGGTGTAATCGATCATGTCATGCCATCCATAGAGCCAGGGCCGCGTAACCGCGCCAGGGAGACCAGGCTTCGGCGCGCGCAGCGAGTTGTCGTTCGGTGAGACGGCCGCCATCGGCGCCGGCGGCGGATTTCTGCAGGCCGAGGTCTCCCGCAGGAAAGGCGTCCGGATAACGCAGGGCGCGCAAGGCGATGTAATGCGCGGTCCAGTCGCCGATACCCGGCACCGTCTTCAGGCGCGCCACCGCGTCCGCCAGCGCAAGACCCGGCGGATGCTGCATGCCGCCGTCCGCGGCAAAGCGGGCCAGGTTGCGTATCGTTTCCGCGCGCTTGCCCGGCAATCCGATTGCGGCGATGTCGTTCACTGCCGCGGTCGCGAGCCGCTCTGCCGCTGGAAAGTGATGCGTCACGCCGGGCAAGGGCGTCTCCGCCTCCATCCCGAAACGCTGCACCAGCCGCCCCGACAGCGTAGTCGCGCCGGCGACGCTGACCTGCTGCCCCAGCACCGCACGTACCGCAAGCTCGAACGGATCGAAGGCGCCGGGCACGCGCAGGCCGGGCATGGCCTCGATGCGCGCCGCAAGCAAGGCATCGCGTTTCAGCTGCGCCTCGATGACGGCGGGATTCGCATCCAGGTCGAACTGGTTGCGCACGCGCGCGAGCAATGGCATCAACTGCGTCGCGAGCGAGGCCGATACCTCCAGCGCAAGCTGCTGCCGCTGTGCCGCGTGCGTCACGCGCAGCCATCCCTCCACGCCGCCCAGGCGCACGCTGCGCAGGTAAGCGCCCTCCTGCACCGCCTCCACCCCGGCGATGGCCCGGCCGGACAGGTAGCGCAAGAGATGCTCCCACTGGTAAGGCGGACGGTAAGCCAGACGCAGCACCAGCGCATCGCGTCCGCCGTCATCCTCCCTCGCCTGCGCACGCCGGATGTCGGTGGGCGCGAGCCCGTAGCGCTGCACGAACAAGGCATTGAAGCGGCGCACGCTGCCGAAGCCGGCCGCAAACGCCACATCGGCCATCGGCATGCGGGTTTCCTGCAGCAGCTTTTTCGCAAACAGCAGGCGCTGGGTTTGCGCCAGCTCGACAGGCGTGACGCCGAACTGCTGCAGCAGCACGCGCCGCAGCTGGCGCGACGACAGCCCGACTTCGCCGGCAAGCCGTTCGACATCGCCATCATTGAGCGCACCCGCCGCAATGCGCTGCCACACCGCATGCGCAAGGTTTTCCTGCAGGGCGTAAGGCGCAAGCTCCGGACGGCAGCGCAGGCAGGGACGAAAGCCCGCGGCCTCCGCCGCAGCGGCAGTGCCGAAGAACAGGCAGGAAGATTCGCGCGGCGTCTTCACGGCACATACCGGTCTGCAGTAGATGCCGGTCGTCTTCACACCGGTGAAGAACACCCCGTCGAAGCGCGCGTCGCGCGCCGCGAGGGCACGGTAACAGCTTTCGCGGTCGAGAGCCGGAGCGGCGGGGGCGTGGGCGGTATCCATGCCCTCTGTTATACGCCCCCGGACCGGGAGCGTCTAGCCGTTTTCGGACACGAGACGGCGGGGCGCTTCAACGCGGGGGAAACTCCCTTTCGGCGCTTTCCCTGAGCGCACGTGCGCGCGAGCTGGCGCTTTCTTCCCATGCCCCCAGGCGATGACGGCGGTGGAGCGGCCGGCGATACACGCCACTGATCCAGTCGGAAAACCATGCGCCGGCCTTCGATGCCCAGACGAGCAGGCGATGCTGCGTACGAGTGGCGGTGCGGGTGGCTGTGCGGGTCGGCATGGCATTCTCCCATCTGGTTGTTGCTGGCATGAAGGGAGTCTAGATGCTAATCTTTGCACATAAAATCTCTGTTTCTGCTTTCAGCGTATGCAAATATGCACAGACCGGTAACCCTGCCGCCCGCCGCCTCCCGCCTCGACTGGGATGACTTGCGCTACGTACTCGCGGTCGCCCGCGCGGGATCGCTATCGGGTGCCGCGCGAACGCTCTCGGTGATGCACTCCACCATGCTGCGCCGGATCGACGCGGTGGAAGACAAACTGCAGGTACGGCTGTTCGAACGCCTGCGCAACGGCTATGTGGCGACCGAAGCCGGTGAGGCGCTCTGCCGCGTGGCCGAGCAGTGCGAGCCGCTGATCGCGGAAGCCGAGCTGCGCATCGCAGGCGGCGACACGCGGCTCACAGGGAGCCTGCACGTCACTACCGGCGTCGTGGTCGCCCAGTACCTGTTACCTCGGCCGCTGGCGGCATTCTGCGCTGCGCATCCGGACATCGAGGTCGAAATCCAGGGCGCGCGCGAGCGGCTCGACCTGTCGCGCCGGGAAGCGGACATCGCCATCCGCATGTCGACGGACGTGCCGGACTACCTCGTCGGCCGCAAGCTGGGCGAGATCGATTTTCGCGTGTATGCGTGGGAAGGCACGCCGCACGCGCCGCGTCCCGGGAAGAAGCGCGCCCTGCTGCCGGTCGCGACGCTGGTGCGCGATTATCCCTGGGTCTGCTTCGAGCGCGGTGCGCGCAGCCGCGTCTACGACCGCTGGCTGCACGCGCACGTGCCGGAGGCGTCGGTCGCCGTGCGCGCAGACCACTTTCCCACCGCGCTCGCCCTGATGCGCGCAGGGATCGGCGTGGCGCTCATGCCCGAATTCATCACGCATGAACTCAAGGGACTGGTACCGCTCTCCGAACCGATTGCCGAGCTGCGCTCGCCGCTCTGGATCCTGACGCATCCCGACCTGCGCAACACGGCGCGCGTACGCGCATTCATGCAGGTGGTCGGTGACGCGATGCAGCAACTGCTGTAACACGCGCGTGACACGCCCGGTCGGGCGTCCTGCCCACCGTAGTTTTACTACTTTCCGGGCAACACATCCTGGAGTAATCTGGCCGGAGCCTGATTTCATGTGTGTCGTGGCAGGGGCAAGCATTGTTCCTGACGTCCTCCTTCCGTTCGTTGGGCGTCGCACGATGCGCATGCAATGGGGCGCCAGAATAAACCACGAGAGGAAGAGACATGACCCGACACCACCTGATGGCGGCGCTCGCCGCTATTTGCTGCACCACCGCACTCCACGCCAAGGACATCAAGATCGCCCACGTCTACGACAAGACGGGCGCGCTCGAAGCCTACGCCAAGCAGACGCACATCGGCCTGATGATGGGCCTGGAGTACGCCACCAAGGGCACGATGACGGTCAACGGCAACAAGCTGGTGGTGATCGAAAAGGATAGCCAGGGCAAGCCCGACGTGGGCAAGGCGCAGCTGGCCTCCGCCTATGCCGACGACCGCGTCGATATCGCCGTCGGCCCGACCAGCTCCGGCGTCGCGCTGGCCATGCTGCCGGTGGCCGAGGAATACAAGAAGATCCTGCTCGTGGAACCCGCCGTCGCCGATGCAATCACCGGCGAGAAGTGGAACCGCTACATCTTCCGCACCGGCCGCAATTCCTCGCAGGATGCGATCTCCAATGCAGTGGCGCTGGACAAGGCAGGCGTCTCGATCGCCACGATGGCGCAAGACACCGCCTTCGGCCGCGACGGCGTGAAGGCGTTCAAGGAAGCGCTGAAGACCGCCAAGCTCGTGCATGAAGAATACCTGCCTGGCAATACCACCGACTTCACCGCCGGCGCGCAGCGCATGTTCGATGCGCTCAAGGGCAAGCAGGGCCGCAAGGTCATCTTCGTGATCTGGGCCGGCCCGTCGCCGATCGGCAAGCTGGCCGACCTCGATCCCAAGCGCTATGGCGTGGAAGTCGCCAGCGGCGGCAACATCCTGCCGGCGATGGCTTCGTACAAGAGCTTCCCCGGCATGGAAGGCGCCGCCTATTACTACTACGGCATCCCGAAGAACCCGGCCAACGACTGGCTGGTGGCCGAGCACCAGAAGCGCCACAACGGTCCGCCCGATTTCTTCACCGCGGGCGGCATGTCGGCCGCAATGGCCCTCGTTGAAGCGCTGAAGAAGACCAACGGCGACACCAACACCGAGAAGCTGATCGCGTCGATGGAAGGCATGAGCTTCGACACGCCCAAGGGCAAGATGACCTTCCGCAAGGAAGATCACCAGGCGATGCAGTCGATGTACCACTTCAAGATCAAGGTCGACCCGAAGGTCGAGTGGGGCATCCCGGAACTGATCCGCGAGATCAAGCCGGAAGAGATGCACGTGCCGATCACCAACAAGCGCTGATCGATTTTATCCGCCCCCATCCCCTCCCCCGCCCCCTTGCACAGGGGGCGGGGCGGGCTTCTGCCCGCGCGATCCACAGAGGACGGCCATGTCTCTGCATTCCATCAAGAAAACCTCGCTCGAAACGCGCGACCTGACCATCCGCTTCGGCGGCCATGTCGCCGTCAATGCGGTTTCCTGCGCCTTCGAGTCCGGCACGCTGACGGCCATCGTCGGCCCCAACGGCGCCGGCAAGACCACCTATTTCAACCTCATTTCCGGTCAGCTCAAGCCGAGCGCCGGCCAGGTCCTGCTGAACGGGAACGACATTTCTTCCATGTCGGCCTCCGCGCGCACCCATGCCGGACTGGGGCGGGCCTTCCAGCTCACCAGCCTGTTCCCCAACCTGAGTGTGATGGAGAACGTACGGCTTGCGCTGCAGTCGCGCGCCCATCTCGGCCTGGACTTGTGGAACGTATGGAACCGCCACAAGGAACTGATCGAACGCGCCGAACAGGTGCTGGAAGACGTGGCACTGGCATCCAAGCGCGACATCCAGGCCGCGGCCCTGCCGCACGGCGATCAGCGCAAGCTGGAAGTCGGCCTGCTGATGGCGCTCGATCCGGACATCTTCATGTTCGACGAGCCGACCGCCGGCATGAGCGTCGATGAAGTCCCGGTCATCCTCGACCTGATCCGCGCACTGAAGAAACAAACCCACAAGACCATCCTGCTGGTCGAGCACAAGATGGATGTCGTGCGCGAACTGGCGGACCGCATTATCGTCCTGCACAACGGCATGCTGATGGCGGACGGCGAACCCGAAACGGTGATCGCCTCGCCCATCGTGCAGCAGGCATACCTGGGCACGGCGCCCGTGGAGGAGGCAGCGGCATGAGCCAGGCATTGTTGAAACTCGAAGGCGTGCATACGCATATCGGCGCCTACCACATCCTGCACGGCGTCGACCTCGAAGTGCCGCGCGGCCAGCTCACCATGCTGCTCGGCCGCAACGGCGCGGGCAAGACCACGACCCTGCGCACCATCATGGGCCTGTGGCAAGCCTCGCAGGGCCGTATCACCTTCGACGGCCACGACATCACCAAGCGCAGCACGCCCGACATCGCACAATCCGGCATCGCCTACGTGCCGGAAAACATGGGCATCTTCGGCGACCTGACGGTCAAGGAAAACATGCTGCTCGCCGCGCGCAGCGCGGGCCGCATCGAGCAGGTCGACGAAAAGCGCCTCGACTGGATCTTCAGCCTGTTCCCGGCGATGAAGAAGTTCTGGCTGCACCCGGCCGGCAAGCTGTCGGGCGGGCAGAAGCAGATGCTGGCTGTCTCCCGCGCCATCGTCGAGCCGCGCAAGCTGCTGCTGATCGACGAACCGAGCAAGGGCCTGGCGCCGGCCATCATCGCCAACATGATTTCCGCGTTCCGCGAGCTCAAGCAGACCGATACCACGATTCTGCTGGTGGAGCAGAACTTCAACTTCGCGAAACAGCTCGGCGACACGGTGGCGGTGATGGATGACGGCCGCATCGTGCACCGGGGACAGATGCAGGAACTCGCAGAAGACGAGGCACTGCAGACGAAGCTGCTGGGGCTTTCGCTGGCGGCGCATCACTGATGCATATCCCTGTCATTCCCGCGAAGGCGGGAATGACAGGGAAAAGGAACAGGCAACTCAAGCAGAGCTGCCCGCACGCATGCATTGATTCAAGAGGACAACAATGGCAGAGACAAGCACCCTCCCCTCGGCCGCCGGCGCTGGCCCGCGGCTCTATACCCAGATCGACTGGGCGCCGCTGGCCCTCGTGCCCGCGCTGGCGCTCGCCGCGCTGCCGCTGATCGGCTCGTCGTCCACCTGGGTCACGCTCACCGCCGCCGGCCTGGCGATGGGCATGATCATTTTCATCATCGCTTCCGGCCTGACGCTGATCTTCGGCCTGATGGACGTGCTCAATTTCGGCCACGGCGTGTTCATCGCGCTCGGCGCCTTCATGGCGGTGACCGTGCTCGGCATGATGCCGGGATGGATGGGCTCGGAAAACATCGCGCTCAACCTCGCCGCCATCGCGGTGGCGATGATCGGGGCGATGGTGGTGGCCGGCGCAATCGGCCTGTTCTTCGAGCGCGTGATCGTGCGCCGCGTCTACGGCCAGCACCTCAAGCAGATCCTGATCACCATGGGCGGCATGGTGGTCGGCGAGGAACTGATCAAGGTGTTCTGGGGGCCGCAGCAGATTTCGCTGAGCCTGCCGGCCTCGCTGCGCGGCGCGATCCTGTTCGGCGATTCCGCGATCGAAAAGTACCGCCTGCTCGCCGTCGTCGTCGGGCTGTCGGTGTTCGTCGCGATGATGATCGTGCTCAACCGCACCAAGCTCGGCCTGCTGATCCGCGCCGGCGTGCAGGACCGCGAGATGGTGGAAAGCCTCGGCTACCGCATCAAGCGTCTGTTCGTCGGCGTGTTCGTGGCCGGCTCCGCGCTCGCGGGCCTGGGCGGTGTGATGTGGGGGCTGTACCAGCAGAGCGTGATCCCGCAGATGGGCGCGCATGTGAACGTGCTGATCTTCATCGTCATCATCATCGGCGGGCTCGGCTCCACCGGCGGCTGTTTCCTCGGCGCCCTGCTGGTCGGCCTGCTGGCCAACTACACCGGCTTCCTGGCGCCGAAAGTGGCGCTGTTTTCCAACATCCTGCTGATGGTCGCCATCCTGCTGTGGCGTCCGCAGGGTCTCTATCAGGTCACCAACAGGTAATCGCGATGATCAGGCAACTCCTTTCCCACGACCTGCCGCGCAACAAGCTGCTGACGGCCGTTCTGCTCGTCATCCTGTTCGGGCTGGCGTTCGCTCCCTTCCTCTTCCCCGGCGCCAAGGCGCTCAATGTGGCGGCGAAGATCCTGATCTTCATCGTGCTGGTGGCCAGCTACGACCTGCTGCTCGGCTACACCGGCATCGTGTCCTTCGCGCACACCATGTTCTTCGGTATCGGCGCCTACGGCATCGCGATTGCCAGCACGCGCATGGGACCGGGCTGGGGCAGCCTCGTCGTCGGCGCGCTGTGCGCGGTGACGCTGTCGCTGGTGCTGTCGCTGATCATCGGCCTGTTCTCGCTGCGGGTGCGGGCAATCTTCTATGCAATGATCACGCTGGCGGTGGCCTCGGCCTTCCAGACGCTGGCCTCGCAGCTCTCGCAGTTCACCGGCGGCGAAGACGGCCTGAACTTCAAGCTGCCGGAACTGCTTTCGCCGGCATTCCAGCTCGCCGAGGAACAGGTGCTGGGTGCATGGCTGGACGGCAAATTCATCACCTACTACATCCTGTTCTTCACCACCGTGCTGCTGTTCCTCGCCATGCTGCGCATCGTGAACTCGCCCTTCGGCCGCGTGCTGCAGGCCATCCGCGAAAACGATTTCCGCGCCGAGGCGATCGGCTACCGGATCGTGGTGTTCCGCACGCTGTCCAACGTGCTGGCCGCCGTGTTCGCGACGCTGGCCGGTTGCATGCTGGCGATCTGGCTGCGCTACAACGGGCCGGACACCTCGCTGTCCTTCGAGATCATGGTGGACATCCTGCTGATCGTGGTGATCGGCGGCATGGGAACGATGTACGGCGCGATCTGCGGCTCGGCCATCTTCCTGCTGGCGCAGAATTACCTGCAGGACCTGATGCGCATCGCCGCCGGCGCGGCGCAGAACCTGCCGCTGCTGCCGGCACTGCTTTCGCCGGACCGCTGGCTGCTGTGGCTGGGCATCCTGTTCATCCTGTCGGTGTACTTCTTCCCGACAGGCATCGTCGGCAAACTGCGCACCTGGAGGACATCATGACACCGAGTTCGCATTACGTTCGCTGCTGCGAGCGGGAAATCCATTACGTCGAGTGGGGCAGCAAGGATGCGCCGCCGCTCATCATGTGGCACGGCCTGGCGCGTACCGGGCGCGACTTCGACGACCTCGCCGCCGCGCTGGCCGGCAGGTATCGCATCGTTTGCCCGGACACCCTCGGCCGCGGCCTGTCGCAATGGAGCCCGGAGCCGGACAAGGAATACTGCCTCGCGTTCTATGCGCAGCTGGCGGCATCGCTGGTCGACCAGCTCGGTTTCGACAAGGTACGGTGGGTCGGCACATCGATGGGTGGCGCCATCGGCACCGTGGCGGGGGCGACCACGCTGAAAGGAAGGATCAGCCATCTTGTGCTGAACGATAACGGGCCCTCGCTGGCAAGCGCGGCCATCGAGCGCATCAAGGCCTATGCCGGCAATCCCCCGCAGTTCGATACGGTGAGCGAGCTGGAAAACTTTTTCCGCACCGTCTACAAACCCTACGGCTGGCAGAGCGACGCGCAGTGGCGCCGCATGGCGGAAACCTCGACGCGTCGCATGCCGAACGGGAAGGTGACGCCGCATTACGACCCGGCGATGGTGCGCCAGTTCATCGTGCACCCGGACGACTACGACCTGTGGGAAGAATACGATGCGCTGGACATGCCGACACTCGTGCTGCGCGGCATCGACTCCGACCTGCTGCTGCAGGAGACCGCGGAGGAGATGACGCGGCGCGGCCCACGCGCAGAGCTGGCAGTCATCCCCGGCTGCGGCCATGCGCCGGCATTGAACGTGCCGGAACAGATCGAACTGGTGCGCCGCTTCCTCGCCGGCTGAGGCGTCACCTTCCGAGATAGAGCGCCGCCAGCGCCAGCACCGCCGGCACCGTCTGCACGTAGAGGATGCGCACCTGCACCGTGACGGCGCCCCAGATTCCGGCCACCGCCACGCACAGCAAGCCGAAGACGGAAAACGCATGCCCGGTGGCCGGGTTCGGATGCAGCAGGCCGACCGCCAGCGCGGCGGCCAGGAAGCCGTTGTAGCACCCCTGGTTCGACATCGCCGGCGCCATCATTTCCACCTGCTCCTTGCTCAGGCCGAACACCTTGCGGCCGCGCGTGCGGAACATCACGGTTTCCAGCAGCACGATATACACGTGGATCAGCAAGACCAGCACGATCAGGATTTTCGCGACGAGCATCATGTTCCCCCCTCAGGATGTGTTGCAGTAATGTACAACACATCCGGCTTCAGATCCCCTGCACGCCCGGCTGCGGGAGCGAGGTGCGGGCGAACTTGACCTGGGCGCGGCCGCTGTTCTTCGCCTCGTACATCGCCAGGTCCGCGCTGCGGGTGAGCGATTTGGCGTCCCCGCCGTCCTGGGGATAGACGGCCGCACCGATGCTGGCGGATATATCGAAGGTATGGCCGGCCACGTCGTAGGGCATCGTCAGGCGCTGCAGAATCTTGTCGGCCACCACCGAGACATCGTGCTCGTTCTCCACCTCCGGCAGCAGGGCGACGAACTCGTCCCCGCCCAGCCGCGAGGCGGTATCCGATTCCCGCACGCAGGAACGCAGTCGCAGCGCGACTTCCTTCAGCAGCAGGTCCCCATAGCTGTGGCCAAAGTTGTCGTTGACGGGCTTGAACTTGTCGAGGTCGATGAAGAGCAGGGCGAGGTGTCCGCCGTGCCGCTTTGCCGCCGCCAGCGCCTGCTGCAGCCGCTCGTCGAGCAGCTTGCGATTGGGCAAACCGGTCAGCGGATCGTACAGCGCAAGCTGCATCGCCTGGTTGGCCGCCTGCAGGGCCCGCGCCCGGTCGTCCAGGAAGATCCACATCAGCAAGCCCAGCAAGAGGCTGATGCTGATCCCGGCCTGCAGGACGAGCTGGGTACGGCCGGACTCGATGCGGTGCTCGAACACAGGCAGGGCGGCAATGGCGACGCTCCATGCATGGTTAGCGGATTCGATGCGCGTCACGCTGCGCCGCTGGAATTCGGCCGACAGCGCGCGCACGTCCGGCCGCGCATCGAACATGCGCGCCTCATCGCTCAAGTCGCCGTTGTCATAGACCTCGATGTCGACGTCGATGCCAAGGTCGTCGAACAGACCACGCATGAAATCGCCCATGCGAAAGGGCGCATAGACCCAGCCCAGCAAATACTTGCGGCGCTGCTCGGGCACCTCGTACTGCATTTCTTCCTTGTAGACCGGCAGGTACATCAGGAATCCGGACTGCACCTCGCCGCCGGTTTCCTGCACCAGGGTCACCTTGGCCGACGCAGCGGCCTCGCCTGTGTCGCGCGCCTTGTCCATGGCGGCGCGCCGCACCGGTTCGGAATACATGTCGTAACCGAAGGCCCGCAGGTTGCGTCCTGCGAAGGGCTCGAGGTACACGATGGCCGAATAGACCTCGCGCTCGCCCTCGGGCCGGATCGTGTAGTCGCTGAAGCCTTCCTTGCGCACCGTGGCAATGTGCATTGCCTTCGCGGCCGCGGGAACCTGGACGGCAAAACCGATGCCCTGGATACCCGGATAGTTTTCGGTGAGGTTCAGGGTTTCGATATAGTCGCGAAACATGGCGCGCTTCACCTCCTGATTGACGACGAACAATCCCTTGGTGGCGCGCAACACCTGTTCGTAGATCAACAGGCGGTCGCGGATGACGTCCGTCACGTCGCGCACCCGGTAGTCGAACGCAGTCTGCACCACCTGGCCGACATTGTTGCGCGCATCGACCCAGAGCTTGTATGTCACGAGCAGCGAGGCGAGAAGCACCAGGACCGTCAGCAGGTCGCGGGCGCGGATCAGCTCGGGGATCCGGCGCGCCTGATCTTCAACCTGTTTCATGACGCCATCCCTGTCACGATCTTGTCCCTTTCACTGGCTAAAAGATTTAAGACAAGAAAGCGCGCCCGGGGTTTTTGACACGTCACAAATCTTGTTCCGCCGGATGGTGACCGTACGGAAAATCTTCCCCCTGGCCCGGTCAAACCGGCGGTCCACATGCTTTTGTACTTTGCGCTACACTCGATTGTTCCCTCCAGTCATCCGAGAGCAAGCCATGCTGACCGCCACCCGCGCCCCGCAACTCAAGACCGTCCTCATCGCCAGCGGCCTGGTGTTGACCCTCGCGATGGGCGTGCGGCACGGCTTCGGTTTCTGGCTGCAGCCGATCTCGCAGGCGCATGGCTGGACGCGCGAGACCTATTCGCTGGCGATGGCGCTGCAGAACCTGCTGTGGGGCGCCTTCGGCCCGTTCGCCGGCATGGCGTGCGACCGCTTCGGCACCGCGCGCGTGGTCATCGCCGGCGCTTTCCTGTATGTCGGCGGCCTGCTGTGGATGGCGATGGTGGCGGAGCCGACGGCTTTCATCATCGGTTCCGGCGTGCTGATCGGGGGCGCCCTGGCCTGTACCGCCTTCGGCGCAGTCAGCGGCATCATCGGCCGCACCGCGCCGGAAGCCAAGCGCTCCTGGGCCTTCGGCATTTCCGGCGCCGCCAGCTCCTTCGGCCAGTTCATGATGATGCCGGTCGAGCAGCAGCTCATTTCCGGCACCGGCTGGCAGAACGCTTTCTATATCCTCGCCGCCCTGGTCGCGATCGTGATGCTGCCGATGGCGTTCGGCCTGCGCGAGCTGCCGCACCAGAAGGCGACCGGCCCGCAGCAGAGCATGGGCGAAGCGATCCGCGAAGCCTTCGCCTATCGTCCCTTCCAGCTGCTGGTGGCCGGCTATTTCGTCTGCGGTTTCCAGCTCGTGTTCGTCGGCGTGCACCTGCCGGCCTACCTCAAGGACAAGGGCGTCACCGACCCGAACGTGGCAGTGATCGCACTGGCACTGATCGGCCTGTTCAATATCTTCGGCTCCTACTACGCCGGCAAGCTGGGGGGCTTCCTGCCCAAGCGCTACCTGCTGTCGGTCATCTACCTGAGCCGCGCAGTGGTCATCGGCCTGTTCCTGGTCGCGCCGCTGACGCCGTGGTCGATCTACCTGTTCGCCGCCGCCATCGGCCTGCTGTGGCTGTCGACGGTGCCGCTGACCAACGGCGTGATCGCCGGCATCTTCGGCGTGAAATACCTGTCGATGCTGTCGGGCTTCGTGTTCTTCTCGCACCAGGTGGGCAGCTTCATCGGCGTTTGGCTCGGCGGCTACCTGTTCACGCGCGACGGCAGCTACGACAC